>JBAVYG010000637.1:0-5091 GCA_049698675.1 Terriglobia bacterium | reverse complement strand
CCCGCATTTCTCACCAGCTTTCTGGGATCGGCTTCGAGGGCGCTCAGAGCGGCGACTGCGGCCTCACTTTGAGCCAGTAGCGTCGAAAAAGCGCCTGTGGATAACCGCTGGAGACCAAGGCACCGTTTCCCACCCCTCCGTCTGCTGAAAACAAAGCATTTGGAGGCGAGAGTCGGCGCACTCCCGCCTGTGAATGCCTTTCCGATACCAGGACCCGCGACCCGGGGTTCAGCCCCGCACGGGAAGCTGCTGAAGCTGCCCCCAAATCGTCGCCCACAGTTCTGCGTAGGGGTAACCTCCCGCCAGCGCGATCCACACCTTCCGTACCGTCACCCGGATCAGGGCCCCGATCTTCAGTACCTTCAGCCGAATCGTCGTCACCTGCGCCTGGGCTAGCTCTGTATCCTTCAACCCCAGCCGGCGCAGCGCCTCCATCAGCAGATAGGCGATCGAGGAGAAGTACAGCCGCATCTGGTTGCTGCGCATGAACGCCGTGCTGGTCCGATCCGCAAACAGCATCAACTGTTCTTTGATGCGGTTCTCCATCTCTCCCCGCGCGCAATATAGCTCTTCGTACAAACGGCGCGCTTCCCAGACTTCCGGCCCCAACGACGTCACCACAAAGCGCGGGTTGGAACCCTTCTCCAAATGCTCGGCCTTGGCCACCACCCGCCGCGCCCGCGACCAACTGTCCCGCGTCTGATAGGTGAACTCCTTGAAGCGCCGTGCCGCTTTCCCCGTCTGCCTATACTCCGCTGCCGCTTCTTCCTGTTCGCTGACGATCTCCGCCTTCAGCCGATCGTTCTTCGCCAGCCCCAGCACATAATCGACCCCCTGATCTTCGCACCACTTCATGAGCTCTTCCCGGCAGAATCCCGAGTCGCCGCGAAGCGTGATCTTCACCCCCGGCCAAGCCTCCCTAATCTGCTTCACGATCCGTTCCAATTCCTCCACGCACCCCGCTGAGGCATCGATATTCGACGGCCGCAAGCGCGCACACAGCAGCGCGTCGGCGCAGAAGACATACAGCGGCAGATAGCAATAGTCCCCGTAGTAACCGTGAAAGAACCGCCCTTCCTGGTGCCCATACAGCGGATCGTCCGTGGCGTCCAGATCGAGAACAATCTCCTTCGGCGCTTCCGCGTAGGACTCCAGAAAGACCTCCCCCAGCAGCCGGTCCACCGCCGCTTCATCCATGACCACCTTCTTGTAGCGCTCCTTCTCCTCCACCTTCGCTTTCGTCAGCTCCAAACGATTCAGCGTGCTCTTGCCCGCCAGCGCTTTGCCGCGATCCCGCTCCCGCGCTCGGCTCTCTCCCGTCGGGTCTTCCTTCTCCGCCAGCACGGCCAGCATCGCATCCCGCCGCAGTTCGTCGTGATCGTTCAAATCCTCGTACCCCAGCGCCAGCCCGTACACCCGCTGCGCCACCAACTCCCGCACCGTGTGCTCGACCCGCGCAGCATCCCGATGGTCGGTGAAGCAGGCCGCAAACCGCTCCACCATCCCTGTTCGCTTCTCGACCTCGCGCAGCAGCAGCCCTCCGCCGTCGCTCGTGATCGCCCCACCGTCAAAACCTCCCCGAACTTCCCGTGCGCCCAGGGGGTGAAATTCAAAAAGTTTTCCGTTACACTCTGTGGTCATAAGGCTGTCTCCCTTCTCTGGCGCAAGTGATTTCACACAAAACGCTTATGCCAGAAGAGACAGCCTTTTTCAATTCTTTAATGAGAAATGCGGGTTAAACTCCCTTTGGCGGAGGCTGCGCCTCCGCCGCCCAAATGACCACCATATCCAATCCGCACAGCAGGCGGCAGAGCCGCAGTCAGCGTCTGAGCTTGAAGGGGAACGGAGAATCCCGGATGAAGAGACTCTTTGAGGGAATTGCCCTTGCCTTCTTGCTCGCCCTTGGCTTGCGAGCTGCTTTCGATGGTTCAGCCTCTGCCGCCGTGACGAACTCGAAGGACGTCTTACTCTCCACCATGCAGCAGGAACTTCAGCGGGCCCAAGGTGAGTTGGGAAAGCTAGATCCGGCCCCCTACTTCATGAGCTATGCGATCCACGATCAGAGCCTGGAGCTGGCCGTTGGGAGCCAAGGCGGTGTGGTCAATTCCATGCACACCCGTACGCGTTTCGCCGATGTAATCGTGCGTGTGGGCTCTCCCGCGCTGGACAACACCCACGAGGACAACCGGCCCTCCGGCATCAGTTCAGGGACGATTCCGCTGGCAGACG
The DNA here is from genome assembly GCA_049698675.1 of Terriglobia bacterium. Classification (GTDB taxonomy): domain Bacteria; phylum Acidobacteriota; class Terriglobia; order UBA7540; family UBA7540; genus CAVROP01. The sequence continues at coordinate 2,862 of JBAVYG010000637.1, read as the reverse complement.
ACGCCGACGCAATTTCCCATGTGCTGTGGCAATTGACTTACGGCGAGTACCGCAAGGCCTCGCAGGCCTATTTGAAGGTTAAGACGACTACTGAGGTCAACGCCAAGGAAGAAGACACCTCGCCGGACTTCTCGCAAGAGGCGTCGCAGATCCACACGGATTACAACGAGCTCGCGGCTGCCCAGGACCAACGAGTGCTGGAGAGGATGGTCCGGCGTTATTCGGCCTGGTTCGCGAAGTACTCGTACGTTTATCGTTCAACCGTGATGGTAATGGTACAAAGGGCTCGCTGGCATTTTGTTTCCACTGAGGGGACTCGCGTCGTCGCCCCCAGCGCTACGGTCAGACTGACGATTGAGGCGGAGACGCAGGCCGACGACGGCATGGAACTGATGCGGGTAGAGACCTTTCAGGCGGAGAGTGCCGACCACTTGCCCGGCGACACTGAAATAGCGGCGCGCGTGGATAAGATGGCTACGGATCTCAAAGCCCTGCGTTCGGCCCCCCTGGCTGAACCCTACGATGGACCCGCACTGCTTTCCGGCCGCGCTGCGGCAGTGTTCTTCCATGAGGTGTTAGGACACCGATTGGAAGGTCATCGCCAGCGGGGAGAGAATGAAGGTCAGACCTTCACCAAAAAGGTCAATGAGCCTGTGCTGCCGGAGTTTCTGAGTGTAATCGACGACCCCACCCAGCGTGCCTTGAAAGGCGTGGACCTCGCCGGCTGGTACGAGTATGACGACGAGGGCGTGCCTGCCCGCCGCGTGGAAGTCATCAAGAATGGCGTGCTGAAGAGTTTCTTGATGTCGCGCATGCCCATCAAGGATTTTGGTAAATCAAACGGACACGGGCGCGCGCAACCGGGTTTGATGCCCACCGGACGGCAGGGGAACCTGATCGTGACTTCGTCGCGCACCGTCAAGGAGGCGGAGCTCCGCCAGAAGCTGATCGAAGAGGTGAAAAGACAGGGCAAGCCCTATGGACTGTATTTCGAGGACATCGAAGGAGGATTCACGCTGACCCAGCGGACATTGCCCCAATCGTTCCTGGTGTTGCCTATCCTCGTCTGGCGTGTTTATCCGGATGGTCGCCCGGACGAACTGACGCGCGGTGTAGATATCGTCGGCACGCCCCTGGCAGCGATGAACCGCATTCTGCTGACGGGCGAGAAAACTGAAGTATTCAACGGCATCTGCGGCGCGGAATCGGGCAGCGTACCCGTTTCAGCCGCCGCCCCGGCGATGCTGTTCTCCGACATCGAGGTGCAGAAGCGCGCCCATTCTCTCAACCGGCCGCCCATCCTGCCGCCACCCGGCTTCGAGGTGGGCGAATCCAAGGACGCCGCGAAGATTGGAGCCCGGCAATGAGCGCCCGATTGACAAGGCTGGCATGGGCCTTGATGGTGTGGTTCATTCTGTTTCATCCCTCTGCAATCGCACAACCTAATTGTGGAGCGCGGGCGTCTCGCCCGCTGTGGTGCGGGCATCCCTTCGCGAAGTTCACCCTGAGCGGAGCGAATGGGCTCAGGGCAGGCTCTGCCCGCGCCCTCTGGCGGGAGCGGGACGCTCCCGCGACAGCGGGCGAGACGCCCGCGCTCCACACTGACGATCCCGTGCTGCGAGCGATGCAGAAGGAATTGGAACGCTCCAAAGCACAACTCAAGCTGGAGCAGATGGCGGCGCCCTACTACGTCGATTACCGGGTCGTAGACATGGATGGGTACATCGCGGAGGCGGCATTTGGCGCCCTGCGCACCAACCTCCACGCGCACTTCCGATTTGTGCGTGTCGTAGTCAGGGTGGGCGACTACAAGCAGGACAGCTTCTTCGGACAGGGTGAGGGTGTGAGTGATTACATGCCCCTGGATGACGATGAACTCGCTCTGCGTCACCACCTGTGGCTCGCGACGGACAAAGCCTACAAGGCGGCGACCGAGGCTTTTGCCGCCAAGCAGGCACAACTGAAGCAACTCACTGTTGACCATCCGGTCGATGATTTCGCGCACGCTGAGCCGGTGCAGTTTATCGGGCCGCTGGTCAAGCTCGACGTTGATCCCGCTCCATGGCTCAAAACGCTGCAAGACGCATCTGCGCTCTACAAGACCGACCCCCAACTTGAGTCCATTGATTCATCCCTCCAGTTCCAGACTGTAAATCGCTTCTTCGTTGACTCGGAAGGTACCGTCGTTCGCAGCGGCCAGGCGTCGTACCAGGCGTTCATCGCCGCGAGCACGCAGGCGGCCGATGGCATGCAACTCCAGCGCTCGACCGCGTACGCTGTGCCCGATAGCAAAGAACTGCCTACCGCGGAAGAGTTTCTCGCGCGCACCACAAAACTGCTAGGTGCTTTGAAAGACTTGCGCGCCGCACCGGTTGCCGACGAAGAATACCACGGGCCGGTCCTGTTCTCGGCCGATGCGGCTTCCACCGTCTTTGCCGATCTAGTGGGCGAGAACATCCTCGGGCTGAAGCCGGGTTTGGGCCAACCGGCTCGCACCAGGGGCGCCTTCGCGTCCAGCTATAAGAGCCGGGTACTTCCTGATTTTCTCTCCGTGGTCGATGATCCCACGCTGGCCTCGCTCAACGGCAAATCATTACTGGGTAGCTACGAAGTGGATGATGAAGGAGTGCGAGCGATGCGGGTTCCGGTCATCGAAAAGGGGAAACTCGTAAAGTATCTTCTGGGTCGTGAACCCATTATGGATTTCCCTGCCTCCAATGGTCACGGACGGGCCCGCATGCCGACTAACTCCCCGGGGCCCAGCCTGGGGAACATGCTGGTAAGTTCCTCTGAGCCCGTACCGCAGGAAGAGTTGAAGAAAAAACTCCTTGAGCTTTGCGAACAGCGTGGCCTCCCGTATGG
>JBAVYG010000636.1:0-2904 GCA_049698675.1 Terriglobia bacterium | reverse complement strand
GGCCAGAAGTGCAGCCGTCTCCTCCTTGTTTGTCAACAGTTCAACCGTAGCCATCAGTGATTCGAGTTCGTTTTGGAGAATCAGATACTTTTCGTACTTCACCAAGACGGCCAGCGGCGTGTCGTTTTCTTGCAGAACAAGGGTCTCCTCGATCTTCCTTAGGTCATCGGAATTGAGTTTCCGCAGCTTGCTCACACCAACATGCCTGACATTGGGGTCAATCTTCGGAATGTTCAAACCTTGCAGCGTCAAGATGTTTTTCCTCCTTGCTGGAGGTGCTCGTCTTTCGTCCTCCGAGTTTTAGATGCGCACGTCGCGCCCATTGCATAACTATAGACACTATTGTGCCATCCATCAAGTACAATTTCTGTCTTTATTATAGCAAGGATTTGATCTTATAAGATTGTTTTATTGCCAATATGTTGACGCCGGCTGGCGCAGAGCGCAGCTCTGCGCTTCAGCGTGCTATATTGGCGCTGGTCATGCCAACCTCCAAACGCCATTTTGCGCCCGGTCAGGTGCAATTCCTCACCAGCAGCACTTGTCGCCGCGCCAAGCTTTTTGAGACTGATCGGTTCCAGTGGAGCTTTGTGGAAGGAAGTGTAGCGCGGACCTGTTTTGTAGGTCCGCGGCTTTCGGCTTCAAATTCTCGCGTTCTCATCGGCGGGCAGACGCACGCGGTCAATAGTCAGCCCGCACCGCCTCTGCTGTTCGGCGGCGTCCACGCCCGCGTACTCCGGAAAGCTGGACCACTTCCATTCTTCCGGCCGCTTCACCAGACCTCGCCTCACCGGATTCATGTGGATATACTCTACGGTCTCCCCATAATCTTTCACCGTGCGGAGCGCGTGGTCGAAGAAACGCTCTTGCCAGAGTTCCCCCTTCTCGTGCCGGCCGTGGTTAATTGCGACCATCGAGCTGACCTTTATCGCACTCATTGCTTTCGCGATGCTCAGCGGATGGGGCGGATAAATGATGGCATGCCAGTGATCGGGCAGAAACACCCAGGCCGTCAGTGCAAATCTCTGCTTTTGGCGCATCCGCGCCAGTACAATCGCCAACCGCGCGAAATCGGACTCCTCCAGCTTGCGTCTCGATCTCAGCAAATTCACGGTCACGAAGATGTAGCGGTCATAAAGGAACGGGCGCCGCAACTTTGACATGCGATCAATCTACGCGCAATGCGGTGGGGAGGCAATAGTCGTCCGAGCGGGCACGAAAAGCCGCGGACCTACAAAACAGGTCCGCGCTACGCTTGCTTCGCTCTGCGCCAGCCCACGCTCAAGAGCGGGGCGCGCTATTGGATGACCTCGCCTCTTGTTTCACGCGCGAAGGGCAGGATGAGCAGGCCCAAAACATAGATCACCGCGATGGAGCTCGCAGCGCGCGCAAATGTTCCGAGGTGGACCACGAGATAGCCCGTCAGGAACGGCCCTGCGGCGGCAAAGATGCGGCCGGCGTTAAAGCAGAATCCGGCTCCTGTGGCTCGAATGCGCGTGGGGAAAATTTCCGGAAAGTAGATAGGAAACCCGCTGAAAATCCCGTTGGAGAAGAATCCCAGGAAGGGCAGCAGCCACATGGCTGTGGAGAAGGAGTTGGGTATCAGGAAGGTGACGGGAAGCGACACCGCCGAACCCAGCATCAGCAGCAAGAACATGGCACGCCTGCCCCACCGCTCCGCCATCCAAGGGGCTGCCAGGTAACCCAGGATGGCTCCGGCGTTGAGGCTCATGACGGCGAAGCTGACTCTCCGGGCGGTGGTGATGGCATCGAAATGCTGCGGGCGAAGGAGTTCAGTTATGAGCGAGGGCGTCCAATTGGTGGCGCCCCAGAGGCCGAACACAGCTACAAAGGCCAGTGAAGTGCCGACCAACGTGTCGCGGCGGGTCTCAGGCAAAAAGAGTTCGACGATCGTCAAGCGTTGCGAGCCCGGGAGCTTCGCCTGAAGATGCTGGCTGGTCCACCGTTCCGGCTCGTGCACTTTCAGGCGCAGGAGAACAGCCACCAGCGCAGGTATGATTCCCACGAAGAACATCACCCGCCAACTGTAGGCGGACAGCAAAAGGTTAATCCCGGCGGCGAGGAAGAAACCAAATCCCCACGCTGATTGGAGCAGGCCCGCCCCTTTCACGCGCAGGGATTCGGGCCAGACCTCCGCCACCAGAGTGGCGCCGGCAGCCCATTCGCCGCCCACGCCCAGGGCGGTCAGAAAGCGGTAGATTCCAAGTTGCCACCAAGTGTGCGAGAAACCCGCCAGCGCCGTGAAAACCGCATAAACCAGAATTGTTATGACCAGGGTTCGAGAACGCCCCAGGTAGTCTGCCAAAACCCCGAAGAGGATGCCGCCCAGCGCCCAGCCCATAATGAAGATGGAGAAGATGATCCCGCCATACCATCCAATGTTTTGGGGCGAACCGTGAGCCCCCAGCAGTTCTTTGAGCGCCGGCGTCATCACCTGGGCGTAAATCAGCGCGTCCATGGAATCGAAGACCCAACCAAGCCATGCCACGAGCAGGACCAGCCACTGATATCCTGTGAGTTGTTTCCACGGCGAGGCAGGTTTTCGCAGCGCTTCTGGGGGCGTGTGCCCTTCCGGAGAGGGATTCATTGGCGCCTTCCCCGCCCGCCAGATACGGAGCAAAGGGTTTTAAGGGATGGAGAGCGCGCCGCGATGAAGCGCAGGCCGAAGCCCTGGAGAAAGACTTGGCCCGGCATTCCGACCACGCTCAATAGAATCACCAAGACTGCGCTCAGCAACACCAACGCGGCGACCGCCAGGCTGATGGTGGGAAGGTTCCATACCCATGCGAGCCCCACCAGATGCAGCGCCAGGATCACGGTAGCCCCAACGATTACCGCACCGGAGAATACGCCTACGAGTAAGGGGACTAGAAAGAGGAGGAC
>JBAVYG010000635.1:0-1832 GCA_049698675.1 Terriglobia bacterium | reverse complement strand
AAACTGGTAGGGCAAGCGGATGAATTCATTGCAAAGAACACCACCGCCAACCAAGCCGGGGTTTCCATGGTTGAAATCCGAAATCGCAATGGAGGCCCCAGGGCCAAGGTCGTCGTACACGTCATCATCAAACAGCCCGTTAGCGCCCGCATAGGCATGTCCCTGAAGATTTCTTCCCACCCAGTCGGAGCGGTTCCCGAGGCCATCAGGAAACAGCTTGCTCCTGGAATTGAGGAGCAGGCGCGCAGTTTCTGTAGCCCCGCAGGACACTACAACCAGGTCTGCGGACTGTACCTGGAGTCTATCTCGGGAGTCGAAGTAGGCCACGCTCGTAGCCCGCCCACGGTCGTCAGTTAGAATCTCTTTCGCCACGCACTCAGCGCGCAGCACACAGTTTCCGCTGGCGAGCGCCTTGGGGATCACGGTGTTGTGGGTGCCGTTCTTGGCGTCGACCTCGCAGGCAAATCCCACACACCAACGGCAGCGCATGCACGCCGGCCGTCCGTCGTAAGGCACTGTGTTCCGTAGCATGGGGATGTCAAAAGGATGCAGGCCCAGCCGCTCGGCTGCCGGTCTCAAAACCTCGTGTTCGCGCCCGGGCGGGTGAGGAGGCATCGGCAAGAGCTTTTTGCGTGGGGCATGGAAGGGATTTTTGGAATCATCTCCTGAAACCCCGATTTCCCATTCGGCTTTCTCATAGTGCGGCTCGAGGTCCGCGTAACTGATCGGCCAGTCCTCCAGAGAACTGCCCTCGACAGCGCCATAGGTGGAGCGCATGCGGAAGTCTTTCTCCATATAACGCCATGCCTGGGCTCCATAGCTGAACGTACCACCACCCACGCAAGCGGCGTTATTGCTGTATGCACCTTCGCTCGGCAATACGGACCGCTCATTGCCCTCGGCATCCACGACCACGCGACGATAGCGCTCGTCGTCGGGGCCGAAGCCGCAACCGAGAACTGAAGTGCGCTGATTGCGGAGATCATCTTTGCGGCAGTCGAACGCCGAGTACCACTTGCCGCGCTCCAGCAGCACCACGCTCAATCCCGCTTCCGCGAGCTCTTTCGCCACAATGCCGCCCCCGGCGCCCGCCCCTACCACCACCGCATTGACATGTTTCAGAGCCATGTCAGAAAGCCGCAGACCTATTCAAAGCGAGATAAATTGTAGCGGCGCTCTATGAGCGCCGACCGGCGGTCATAGACCGCCGCTATAGCGGAATGGGTCTGCGCTACACCTCCGGCTTCGTCAGGTCGTAGTGCAGGCGTCCGCGAATAGGGGGGTAAGGCAAACCCAGCATTTTCCAGCTCACGCGCCCGCGGTTTCCACCGTGCCGAGGGTCACCGTAAAAGCCTTGCATGGTATGGCTGAGAATGAGGGAGAAGAAATCTTCCGATGAGGGACGCTTCTTCCGGGTTTCTCCCGTCGCCGCTGAGAGACCCTTCCGGGTTTCTTCCGCCGCGACCCGTTCGAGCTCCTTCAAGAACTCGTCTTGTCTTTCCGGGCCCAACTCCGTAAACCGATGTCCAAACCTCTTGAGGCTCGTTTGTTCGAGGCCCCTAATGCCCTGACGGTAGCTGGCACGGTGGCGCTTGCAAGGACCCATGAGCTGCAGGTCAATGAAGTTCACCACGCCGGCTTCCATCGCCCCCGGATCCTGATCGGCAGGAATTATGCGCTCGCAAATCGCGGCTACCGTCTGCCCTTCCTCGATCGTAAAAAACCGCCACGGACTTTTCTTGTTAGTGCAACACACCATTGACCCGGCGGCTGCAGCAGTCGTCACCTGGATGAACTTCCGGCGTGTAATTCTCCTCAAATAGCGCATATCC
>JBAVYG010000634.1:0-6609 GCA_049698675.1 Terriglobia bacterium | reverse complement strand
CGATTCGGTCATCTTTGAAAGCGTTTTGCATCTCTTTGAAAGCTCATACGAAGCGAAGAAGAAAGTCCGCCTCGTGGGCGTCCGCGCCTCGAACCTTGAACGCGCCGTGTTCCAACGCAATTTGCTCGAAGCGCCGCAGCGCGATAAACTCGATAGGATTCTCAAAGCCGCCGATAAGCTGCGCGAAAGGTTTGGCTTCGATGCAGTGCAATTGGCGCGCTCCATCGAGACCGGCAAGCAACCGAAACCCCGGAAGCGCCGGGACTTCCTGGGGCGGGAGTGACAGGTGGCGAGCAGAAGTCAGAAGTCAGGAGTCAGAAGACAGAAGGTAGATGGCAGGTGGGGAAGAACGCCAGTCCCCAGCCCCGTCTTTTCAACTGACCACTGACCCGCCGCGGCGGGACTACTGACACCTCCGCCTCAATCACCAGGCTGTTTGAAAGGGGAGAATGTGAAAACTGCCTACCTCGATATCGAAACCAACTACGTTGGAACACTTGCCGACCAGCGCCTCTTCCGGGACTGCAAAAACCACAAGATCACGGTGATCGGGGTGAGGATCGTGGAGGGCGAGAAGGACGCCTTTGTCCAGCTTGTCGGTGAGGAAGCCACCCGCGAGGCGCTGATGGCGGTGCTGGAGGGAGTGGAGCGCATTGTCACTTACAACGGGCGCTCGATTCCCGACAATGTGAAGGGTTATACAGGGTTCGACTTCCCGGTGATTGCAGCGCAACTGGGCGTAGTGCTGGACAAGACATTCAAGCACCTGGACCTCTGCCCGGCGTGCTGGAAGGCTGGCCTGTGGGGAGGCCAGAAGGCCATCGAGGAAATGCTGGGCCTGAAACGTGAGCTCGCTGGCAAGGACGGAAAGTGGGCCGACGAGACGTGGAAGAAATATGTGGCCACCCGAACAGAGCGCTTCCTGAAAGAACTGTTGACCTACAACCGGGAGGACGTTTTTATGCTGCGGAGGATTGAAGAGGCGCTGGAGAGAAGAAGTCAGAAGTCAGGAGCCGGGAGTCAGAAGTAGGAATCGTTATTTCGTGACGAACCCTCAATATCTCACACTTCCAGATCTAAGGTTTTGTAGGTGGCGGGCACGCAAAGTCTGGAATCCAGAACACGCGGTCGCCGTTTCTGACCATCTTGAGCCCGAGGGACGGAAGCAGTTGTTTCTTGACGCCCAGGTAAGTAAAGTGGGGCAAGTCAGACCTTACGGTTTGAAACCAGCCATGGTGTTCCAGGATTAAACGGACGACAGGGTCATCGTGTTCTTTGACATCAAAGGCGAGCATGGAAAGATGCTGTGAGGCGCCAGGAGGTGCTACGGACAAGAGAACTGACTCGGAGAAATCTTTGCTGAAATACAGCCCTCTCTTCTCGAGCTCAAGGATCTCAGGCACCTGCTCACGGGCAGGTAATTTCCTGATCCTTTCTGCTTCGCCGGCACTCAGTAAGCCCTTATCGACCCAATGTTGAAGACCCGGATTGACACGGCTCCTCCATAGTTCGAGGGTTTGGGCATAGCTGCGCTCTGCTGCGTCAGGGCCGCGGGGTGAAATGTCAACATGAGCTTGAAATGCTTCATCGCGGGCCTTCATCAAGGCTCGCATCGCGGCGCTCTGAAGTCTCACAGGGATGCCGGCGAGCTCAGCCTGCTCTACGCTCAGGTTTGATTGCCAGTGCGCGACGGCATTTTGGTCTGGAAAGATCACAACGAGGGGAAGGACAACTCCTCCACGAGCGACGAAGAGCGCCCCATATTCCTTGAGCACGCGCAGGCTCAACGCGTCGCCAGGGTCCGGCCAGCGGAAGCCCTTTGGTAGACTCTTGAAGAACGGTGATTCAGTGATGCACCCGGGCAGTTGGTCTGAAACCGAATTCTCCAAGGCACTGGCGTGCTTACCATTGGAAATTGTAACGCCCAGCTTTGTAGTCGGGAGTGGGCCGGTGAGGAGCGAGCAAATCACGGCCCCTAGGCACACCCTGTTACCGGCCGCCAAGGCTTTGTTCCGGCACTTCGGTTTGTCGGCTCTGGTCATTGCTTGTGGTGCGCAATTGTATCCGCGTGGATCGACCTTTCCCACCTCTATTTTTTAGCCCAAGGCATAATTGACTCTGTGAGTTTGGGTTGGATACAATCTGCTTGCCATTTTTGGGGACGGGGCGCGGCCTTGGCTTCGAGTGGCATGGTTGCTACCTCCTTCAGTGGATGGTCAGCGGCCTCATCTAATCCACAGGCAGAGGTTGGGATGAGTGGCCTGGGGCGGAAGTGCAGGAGGGAGAAAATGTATTGGCAGAAATGGTCTGAGCGGTTGAAAAAGGAACTGAAGCTCGACACGGACCCCATCGCCGTGACTTTCGCGGGCGCACCGGCGCCAGGGACCCCCTCTCCTCAGGGGAAAGTTTCCGTGTGCCAAGCCTTGAAGAAAGCCAGCGAAGGCGAAGCCGTCACTATTACCGCGGAGACCTGTGGCTGCCCCGGGGGCCTCACCAGCCTGGGGCTCGGGCAGATGCCACCACAAGGGCGGGAAAGGCTTGTGGACTTCCTCGTCAAAAAGGAGAAGGTCTACTGCTCTCGTGTTGCGATCTATCGCGGCCAACAGAGTGTCCCTCCACCCCTGGGGATGGCGAGTCATGTCTTTTTCTCGCCTCTATCAAGCGCGGCGACCCTACCTGACATCGTGGTGTTCATTGGCAAGCCCGGCTCTCTCCACCGTCTCGTAGGCTTCGCGGGCTACTGGGAAGGTGGCTCCATAAAGGCCGAGCTTTCTGGTCCTGCTTGCAGGACTGGGATCACCTACCCAGCGGTCACGGGTGAGATAGGGCTGTCTCTTCTCGATTTCGGGGCGAGGAGATTGGCTGGCTTTGCCGAAGACCATCTCCTTGTCGCCGTCCCACTTCATAGGATGATAGGTATCCTCGAGGCCCTCGATCAGGGGGTTAGCCGAGAGGGGGTGGAGGTGAGCGAGACCATCGAGGGGCAAATCGACGAACTTGGCAAGATAGAACCTGTGTGAGGATGGGAGTCTCCCCTGGTCCCAGGCATTCCTCGGGGCGGATCCGCTCAGGCCCCAGCGTTCTTGGGCTGTGCTCTCCCTGCGAGGCTAAACGCGCCTTGAGCGTCCAACGCCTCTGCGCCTGGTGGAGGGATGGACGGCTGGAGCGGAAGCATGACCAGCACGAGATCATTAATCTTTGAATTCAGCGCCCAATTCTTGATCCGCTCGATCAGGCTCGGCGTAACCTCTTGACCGCGTGCAATCAGCACCAGGCCAGAGTGGTTTTTGACATCTTCGGCGAAGATCATTCCTGGCTGCACCGCGTGGAGGGGGACCTTCATGACCGTCGCGTCGCGGGGTTTGTCTCCTCGCAGTTTTTCGAGGGATTTCAGCATGGCGGGGTCATACCACCCCGTGCGAACTCGCATGGTATCTAGCGCCACTTCCGCCGAGTAGCCCTGGGACTCCAGGACGTCGAAATCCGAGACCGCTTTGAGCGCGCGTGCCCCCCAGGGGATGGCGTCACCGCAGGTCTTGTTGGGAGGTGGTCCCTGTCCGTCGTAGTGCTTATCTTGGTAATGCAGAATGTCCCGGACGGGCTCCAGGTGGGGAATGTTGGCCAGGAGTTGTTCGGTCAGGGCGGGCAGGTTATCCACGATGGCTTGTTCGGATAGAGAGAGTGCTTCGCCATGATAGAGCTTGCTCGCGGTCTCAGCGGGAAGGGTCACCCATCCGATTGGTGACAACATGGCTGCGATTTCAGCCTGCCAAGGGTCCGATACCTTCTCGAGAGAAGCCAATTCACTTATCAGCTTACGGGCGCGGATGGCGCGCCCAAAAGCTACGGGGTTGACAAGCGCTAGGATGTCGGTAAGGGTTTTAAGGCTGGTGCGCAGCGTCTGCTCCAGAAGCACGCGCTCGGTGGTGAGCAGCCGGTGCTGTTCGACGGAAGCTTCCAGCGCTCGGATGAGCATCCCGGTCGGGCAAGGTTTGCTGAGGAAGCGAAAGATATTCCCTTCGTTGACCGCCGAGATCGCCGCTTCGACGTCCGCGTAACCGGTCAGTAGGACACGCACCGTATCCGGCGAGAGCTTCCGGATGCAGTACAGCAGGGCGACACCATCCATGCCGGGCATCCGCAGGTCGGAGACGACTGCGGCATACGGTCCTTCGGACACAACCAGTCTTATAGCTTCCTTAGGCTCGGAGGCAACGGTCACGTCAAAGTGGGTCCGCAACTGCCGTTGCAGGGCATCGAGCACCAGCACCTCGTCGTCCACAATCAGAATTCGCGGTCGATTCAGCTCGGCCATATCATACCTCCGACAAGAGTGCCGGTATCTCTGCCGCCATGGCACGCCAACCGGCAAGATTTTCCTGGACCCCCAGCGCTGCCAGCTCCTCTACAAAAAGCATGCGCCTCACGCCGCTCTCGTCTTCTCGGAATATTCCTCGGATTCGACAGGTAAACGGACGTAGAAGCTCGTTCCCTTGCCCACTTCGCTCTCAAAGGTCAGGGTCCCTTTGTGGCGCTCGACTACCACCGAGCGCGCAATTGCCAAGCCCTGTCCCGTTCCGCGCCCCACTCCTTTGGTGGTGAAAAAGGGATCGAAAACCTTGGTGCGGATGCCCTCGGGAATGCCGCACCCGGTGTCCGTGATGGTGACTAGAACCGTCTTGCCTTCCGTCACCGTGCGAACCCGGATCTTGCCTTTCTTCCCAGTGCCTTTCACCACGTCGCCGATGGCGTGGGCGGCATTCACCAACAGGTTCAGGAAAACCTGGTTCAAATCACTAATATTGCAAACCACCGGCGGTAGGTCGCCGAGATCGGTCTCGACGTGGGCAACACACTTCAGCTCGTTACGCGCCACGATAAGGGTGCTAAGCAGCGCCTTGTTGAGGTCGGCGGCAGCCTTCTCCTTGCTCTCCGGGTGAGCGAAATCTTTCATGGCGCGCACGAGGGTCGCCACCCTAGTCACACCATCGAGCGTCTGCGTGAGTGCTTTGGGAATCTCCTCCAGCAAGTAGGCATAGTCCGATTCCTCTTCGGCTCGGCGCACTGCGGCCAGGAGGTCTGGGCTGACGGCGCCGGAGGCCGCGGCATCGCGTAGTTCCTGGTACTTGCTGAGGAGGGTTTGCAAACCCCTGAAAGAATCCCGCACGAAGCGCGTATTGTCGCCCACGAATTGTATGGGGGTATTGATTTCGTGGGCAATTCCGGATGCCAGGCGGCCCACGGACTCCAGTTTCTGAGCGTGGCGCAACTCCATTTCTCTCTCCTCCCGGCCCGTGATGTCGCGCCCAATACCTTGCATCCCGACGGGTTTCCCGCCTTTGTAGATCAGGCGGGGGTTTACTTCCAGCATCACCCGGCGGCCATCCTTTGCGGTGATTTCCAGCTCGAGGGTGACAGCGGAATCACCCGCCAGGAGCCGCTCGCGGGTCTGTTCAACCCGCTGCCAGCGCCTGGGGTCGACCAGTTGCCGGAGGTTCATCTGGGCAGCTTCCTCCCGAGAGTACCCGAGGGTCTGCTCCGCGACTCTGTTGAGAGAGGTTAGACGGCCCTCGAGATCGGTGGTGTAAACGAGGTCGCTGGCATTTTCGAACAGTTCACGGTAGCGCTCTTCCGAGGTTCGGAGCGCCTCCTCGGCCCGCTTGCGCATGGTGATATCGATCAGCGTCCCTTCCACCAGCGGCAGGCCGCTTTCCCCCATTTCGGTCAAGGTGACGTTCGCGAGGACCGAGATGGGGCTTCCGTCGCGGCGCTTCAGGCAGACTTCGAAGTTGGTATGAGACCCTTCTCCGCGCAATCGGGCTACGGCGGCCATTCCCTCCTCGGCGTCGTAGAAGTAATCCAGCTTTTCAAGGTCCAGAATTTCCTGCGGCGAGTTGTATCCGAGCATACGCGCATACGCGTCGTTGCAATCCAGCACATGCCCGTCTACCGTGCCCCGGAAGACTCCGGCGAGGTTCTGTTCGAAGAGCCGGCGGTAGCGCGCCTCGGATTCGCGCAAGGCCTGTTCGGCACGCTTGCGCTCGGTGATGTCTCTGCACAGGCCGACCATACGGACAGCCCCCGCCACCAGCACGACCGTGGCGTTCACCTCGATGGATATGCACTTCCCATCTCCGTTCACATGCTCGATCTCGAAATTGCGGGCGAAGCCCAGTTCTGCACACCTGCGGACTGCCTCGGCGGTTCGCGCGAGGTCGTGTTGCGCTGTCCACTCGGCGATCCTGTGACCGAGAATTTCGTGCAACGCCCGGCGGCCGGTGAGCCGAACGTATTCCGGGTTGGCGTCGACCACCCTGCCCTGCGTGTCAATAATCACATACCCAGTTCCCGTCGTCTCGATCAGGGCTCTATACTTCTCCTCGCTTTCTCGAAGCGCCTCCTCGGCCCGCTTGCGCTCGGTGGTGTCGCGCGAGACACCAAACGTTCCGATAATGGCTCCGTTGACGTCTCGGAAGGGCATTTTAATGGTCGAGGCCCAGGTCACCCGCCCGTCGGGCCAAGTTTCCTTCTCCTCTTTGGCTGTCATCGGCTTCCCGGTGGTGATGACTTCCTGCTCATCGTTGTAGGCTTGTTGGGCGTGTTCGGCGG
>JBAVYG010000633.1:0-6768 GCA_049698675.1 Terriglobia bacterium | reverse complement strand
GGTGACCCATGCTCTCGTCGCTCGCTGAATTCAAAAAAGAAGGAGCGCTCAAAAAAGAAAGAGCATTCCCCTGCACCTCTTTTAGAAAGAAAAAGCTCTTGAATTCCAAGAGAGAATCTACTCGCTTTCGAAGCCGGGTTCATCGGTGTGATCCGCAAATCTCTTGCCTCTTTCCCGTTCCCTCAGGCTCGCCATGGGCAATCGGTCGGTATTAAATCGCACACTGTTTGAGGGACTTATCATATCTATAAAAACTATTGATTTAACACGTACATTCACGGTCGAGCATACTTAATCGTGTTGAGGCAAAGGGGTAGGTGTCCGCAAGGAGGGAGGCGGGATGTGTGCCATTGTGCGGAGCGAGGGGGAAATTTGGTTCGCGTTACGGTGTTAAGCCTCCTGAATCCTTAGGGATATCAAGGGCCGAGCCTCTGGCCAAGCCTATGGTGCACGATGCCTTCGCTGTTGGTTGTGCTTCCATCACCGCCTTCGCACCCTGGGAATAATAGGGTGCTTGAACATCTTATTTGCCTCTCTAAGCGAGCCGCTTCGCATGGCGGCGTGCGAAGTGGAGAAGCCGAAGCCACTTACCATCTACCGCCTACCCTCCGGTGAGTCAGGTACCTATCAGACATGAGCCATTGCTTTACATCCCGAGGATTGCCAGAGCCTCAAGGCCTTTACGATCCGCGCAACGAACACGATGCATGTGGGATTGGTTTTGTAGCGAACATTTCCGGCGAGAAAAGCCACGACATCATCCGCAAAGGCATCGAGATTCTCATCAACCTCACGCACCGGGGCGCCTGCGGCTGCGATCCTCAGACCGGTGACGGCGCGGGAGTCTTGCTCCAAATCCCTCATGCCTTTTTCGAAGCCGAGTGCACGCGGTTGGGCTTCGCGCTGCCCTCGCCGGGAGAATACGGCGTGGGAATGGTGTTTCTTCCGGTGGAAACGCACGAGCGCATGCGTTGCGAGGCCCTCGTGGAAGAGATCGTGCGTGAGGAGGGCCTCTCCGTACTTGGTTGGCGGGACACTCCGGTAAACGCCAACACGATTGGACGCTTGGCCCGCAGCACCCAGCCTTACATTGAGCAAGTCTTCATCCGGCGAGCCTACGGGATGGACCAGGACGCCCTGGAGCGGAAGCTCTACGTCATCCGCAAGCGCGCGGAAAGCGCTGTGGCCAAAACGGAGCTTCGAGAGAAAAGCTTCTTTTACATTCCCTCGCTCTCTTCCCGGACGATCGTTTACAAAGGCCTGCTCCTTGCCCCTCAGATCGCCAACTTTTACATTGAGCTGTCGAATTCGGAAGTGAGAAGCGCGATATGTCTGGTTCACCAGCGCTTTTCTACCAACACCTTCCCCACCTGGCATCTTGCGCATCCGTATCGCTACCTCTGTCACAACGGAGAAATCAATACCCTACGCGGCAACGTGAACTGGATGCACGCGCGGACTTCCGTGCTGGCTTCGCCGCTGTTTGGCGAGGACATCAAGAAACTGGAGCCCATCATCGCCCCTGGCGGCAGCGATTCGGCCAACCTCGACAATGCTGTGGAACTCTTGACGCTCGCCGGGCGCAGCCTTCCTCACGTGATGGAAATGCTGATTCCGGCAGCCTGGGTGAGCGATCCCACGATGCCGGAAGACGTCAAGGCGTTCTACGAGTACCACGCTTCGCTGATGGAGCCTTGGGACGGCCCGGCGGCGGTGGCTTTCACGGACGGCCGCGTGATCGGGGCCAAGCTCGACCGCAATGGATTGCGGCCTGGCCGCTTTCTCGTGACAACCCGCGGCCTGGTCCTTATGGCGTCCGAGGCGGGCGTGTTGCCGGTGAATCCCGCCGAGATCCGCTTTAAGGGCAGGCTTGAGCCGGGCCGTATGCTCCTGGTGGACACGGAAAAGGGGCTGGTCATTCCCGATGAGGAGATCAAGAAGGGATTGGCTGCAAGGCGGCCTTACGCAAAGTGGCTGAGGGAAAACCAGATTACGCTGAAGCAGTTGGCCGATCCGCCGCGTGTCCAGCCCACTGACCACGCCACTATCCTGATGCGACAGCGCGCTTTCGGGTACACCGACGAGGACCTGCGCATCATCATGATCCCCATGGCGCAGAACGGCGAAGAGCCCGTGGGGTCGATGGGAACCGATACTCCTCTCGCTTGCCTCTCGGACAAGCCCCAATTGCTGTTCAATTACTTCAAGCAGATGTTCGCCCAGGTCACCAACCCGGCGATTGACCCCATTCGTGAAGACTTGGTCATGTCGCTCTACGACTTCATCGGGCGGGAGGGCAACATCCTGGACGAGACGCCCCAGCTCTGCCACACGCTGAAGAAGCGCCATCCCATGGTGACCAACTGGAACCTGGAAAAACTTCGCCGCGTCAGCCAGGGAGATTTTCTTGCCACCACGCTGCCCATGCTTTTTCGCGTGGAGGGTGGCGAGAAGCGCCTGGAGGAGGCGGTGGAGAGCCTTTGTCGTAGCGCCTCCTTGGCGATCAAGTCCGGCTATACGCTGCTGATTCTCTCCGACCGCGGCGTGGATCAGGAGTACGCGCCCATTCCGAGTCTCCTGGCATTGTCAGCCGTGCACAATCATTTAGTGCGAGAGAAGACACGGACCCAGGTCGCCCTCATCGTCGAGACGGGCGAACCGCGCGAGGTCATGCATTTCGCGCTCTTGCTCGGCTACGGGGCCAGCGCCATCAATCCCTATCTGGCTATCGAAACGCTGGAAGATCTGCACGTTCGAGGGTACTTTCCCCCCGCTTACACTTTCCAAAAGCTCCTGAAGAATTACATTAAGGCCGTCGATAAAGGACTGCTCAAGGTCCTTTCCAAGATGGGGATTTCAACCCTACAGAGCTATTGCGGGGCTCAAATCTTCGAGGCGATCGGGCTCAACCGCGCGGTCGTTGAGCGCTACTTCACGGGCACGCCTTCTCGGATTGAGGGTGTGGGTCTGGAGGTTCTGGCCCGCGAAGCCCTCACGAAGCACAAGTTCGCCATGCAGGCGCCGGCTGAGTCCGACACCGAGCTGGAGATTGGCGGCAGCTACCAATATCGAGAGCGGGGTGAGCGGCACCTGCTGAATCCTCTCACCATCAGCAAACTTCAGCATGCGGTGAGGCAGTCCAGCTACCCCACGTTTCAGGAGTACGCGAAGATCGTCAACGGGCAAAGCCGGAACCTCTACACGCTGCGAGGCATGCTCGATTTCCGGCCCGCCGGCCCGCCGCTACCCATCGACGAAGTGGAACCGGCATCTGAAATCGTCAAGCGGTTCGCCACGGGCGCGATGTCCTTCGGTTCCATTAGCAAGGAAGCGCATGAGACACTGGCCATCGCCATGAACCGCATTGGCGGCCGCTCCAACACCGGCGAGGGGGGAGAGGATGAAGCGCGCTTCCGCCCCGACCCCAACGGCGACTTGCGCCGCAGCGCAGTGAAGCAGGTCGCCTCGGGCCGGTTCGGTGTGACCACGAATTACCTGGTGAACGCCGATGAATTGCAGATCAAGATTGCGCAAGGCGCCAAGCCCGGCGAGGGCGGCCAGCTTCCTGGTCACAAGGTTGACGAAGTGGTGGCGCGGGTGCGCCACGCCATTCCCGGCGTCGCCCTGATCTCGCCGCCGCCGCACCACGACATCTACTCGATTGAGGACTTGGCGCAGCTCATCTACGACCTCAAGAACGTGAACCCGCAGGCGAGGATTTCCGTGAAGCTGGTGGCTGAATCGGGGGTGGGGACAGTGGCGGCGGGCGTGGCCAAAGCGCATGCCGATGTGATCCTCATCTGCGGCTACGACGGGGGAACCGGGGCCTCCCCGATTTCCTCCATCCGGCACGCTGGCATCCCTTGGGAGCTCGGCCTCTCGGAAACCCAGCAGGTCCTGGTGATGAATGACCTGCGCAGCCGCGTCCGCCTGCAAGTCGACGGGAAATTGCAGTCTGGGCGCGATGTGGCCATCGCCGCCCTGCTCGGCGCCGAGGAATTCGGGTTTGCGACTATGCCACTCATCTCCATGGGCTGCATTATGATGCGTAAGTGCCATCTGAACACCTGCCCGGTAGGCGTGGCGACGCAGGACCCCGAACTGCGGAAGAGATTCAAAGGCCAGCCCGAACACGTGATCAACTTCCTGTTTTTCATTGCCGAAGACCTGCGGCAGATTATGGCGCAGCTTGGCTTCCGCAAAGTCGATGAGATGGTCGGGCGCGTCGATTGCCTCGTCCAGCGCTCGGACGTGGACCACTGGAAAGCCCGCGGCTTGGATTTGTCCTCAGTCCTTCACAATCCTCAAGTGCCCACACGGGTGGGGCGGCGCTGCCTGATCAAACAGGACCACGGACTTGAGAAATCGCTCGATTATCAGTTGATCGACCATGCGCGCGAGGCGCTCGAGCGCGGCACCCAAGTCTCCATCAGCCTCCCTATCCGAAACACCCACCGGACGGTGGGCGCGATGTTGAGCGGCGAGATTGCCCGCCGCTATGGCTCCGAGGGTTTGCCGGATGACACCATCCGGTTCGAGTTCACCGGTTCGGCGGGGCAGAGCTTCGGGTCTTTCCTGGCGAAAGGCGTCACTTTGGTTCTCGAGGGCGAGGCCAACGATTACGTCGGCAAGGGGCTTTCAGGAGGTAGGCTCATTGTTTATCCTCCCCGAACTTCGTCGTTCCAGCCCGAGGAGAATATCCTGGTGGGGAATGTGGTTCTGTACGGGGCCACGAGCGGCGAAGCCTATTTCAACGGCATGGCCGGCGAACGTTTCGCGGTGCGCAATTCCGGAGCCACGGCGGTGGTGGAGGCGGTCGGCGACCACGGTTGTGAATACATGACCAAGGGGACGGTGATCGTGCTGGGCAAGACCGGCCGAAACTTTGCCGCGGGCATGACGGGCGGCATTGCTTATGTCCTGGATGAAACCGGAGAATTCGCCCAGGTGCGTTGTAACCGCGCGGGCGTGGACCTCGAGCCCCTCACCGATTCCAAAGATTCCGAGCTCGTGCAATTTTTGACCGCTCGGCACGCGGAGCTGACCGGTAGCCCGCGGGCGAAGTGGATTCTGGATAACTGGGAGGCGATGCTGCCGAATTTCATCAAGGTCTTCCCGCACGAGTACAAGCGAGTGCTGGGTGTTCCACGCGCCCCTGCTAACGTAGCGCCGACCTTTAGGTCGGCAGGTGCCGGCCTGAAGGCCGGCGCTACGTCGGCAGCTCAGGCCTCCGCCGCGCAGTCAACCCGGGAGGTGCTGCGTGGGTAAGGTGACCGGATTCATGGAGTACACGCGCGAAGTCCCGGGGCGCCGGCCCGTTGCTGAGCGCGTCAATGATTTCCAGGAGGTGTACCAGGAATTCCCGGAGCAGAAGCTGCGCATTCAGGCGGCACGCTGCATGGATTGCGGCGTGCCCTTCTGCCACACGGGCTGCCCGCTTAACAACGTCATCCCGGATTGGAATGACCTCGTCTATCGCGATCGCTGGAAGGAAGCCATTCGCAGCCTCCACGCCACGAACAACTTCCCCGAATTCACCGGACGGGTATGCCCGGCGCCCTGTGAAGCTGCCTGCGTTTTGGGTATTGACAACCCTCCTGTAACGATCAAGAACATCGAACAAACAATCATCGAGCACGCCTTCCGCGAGGGTTGGATCCATCCCGAACCCCCTTCCAACCGGACCGGCAAGCATGTGGCCATCGTCGGCTCGGGACCTGCCGGCCTGGCCGCAGCGCAGCAACTAAACCGCGCCGGGCATACGGTGACCGTGTTCGAAAAGGCCGACCGCATCGGCGGTCTGCTGCGCTATGGCATCCCGGACTTCAAGCTGGGAAAGCCCATTCTTGACCGGCGACTCGAGCAGATGGCCCGGGAAGGAGTGGTTTTCAAAACCCGGAAGCACGTGGGGCGAAACCTTGCAGTGGAAGACCTGCGCCGCGAGTTCGACGCCATCCTGCTGGCGGGAGGCGCCGAGAGTCCGCGCGACCTCAATGTCCCGGGACGCGAGCTCAAGGGTATTCATTTCGCCATGGAGTACCTCCCGCAACAGAACCGCCGCCTGGCCGGAGATGCCGTGGCCCAACAAATCCTGGCCACGCGTAAGCGCGTAGTGATTATCGGCGGCGGGGACACGGGCGCGGACTGCCTGGGCACGGCGCACAGGCAAAAACCGGCGTCGGTTCATCAGTTCGAAATCCTGCCCATCCCGCCCTTGGAGCGCTCGCCAAACACGCCCTGGCCACTGTGGCCGCTGCAGTTGCGGACCGAAGGCGCCCATGAGGAGGGTGGCATTCGAGAATGGGCAGTGGCCACGACCAAATTTGTGGGCGACGAACATGGCCACGTGAAACAATTGCATGCGATTCGGGTTGGGCCGCCCCCCGAGTTTGAACCGATTCCCAGGACTGACTTCGTGCTCGACGTGGACCTCGTGCTGATCGCCATGGGCTTCATGGGCCCCGTCAAGAATGGGATGATCGAAGCGCTGGGCGTGAAGCTCGATGCGCGGGGCAACGTCGAGGCCGGCACGAATCACATGACCTCGGTTCCCGGTGTCTTCGCCGCCAGCGATATGCGCTGCGGCCAATCGCTGGTGGTATGGGCTATCTCCGAAGGCCGCCAGGCGGCGCGCGGCATTGACCAGTATTTGATGGGCGAAACGCGACTGCGGTAGGGCCGAACGGCGTTCGGCCCTCCTTTGCACCAAGCGGGGCGCGGCACTGGGGCGAGCGTAGCGAGCCAGGTGAGGGGTTACCTGGTTATGCT
>JBAVYG010000632.1:0-2821 GCA_049698675.1 Terriglobia bacterium | reverse complement strand
AACGCCGGCGGCGGGCCACCCTCTCCCCCAAGGGGGAGAGGGCCTCGACCACATTACCCTTTTCCCCCTTTTTCCATTTTCTATTTTCCAGTTTCCATTTTCACTTACAAGGCCGCATCGCCCCGCTCGTCGTTCCGGATGCGGATGGCGTCGTCGACGTGCGTCAGAAAAATTTTTCCGTCGCCAATCTTCCCCGTCTTTGCCGTTTTAAGAATGGCCTGAACAGACTGTTCTGCGAGGTTGTCCGGGACTACCATCTCAATTTTGATCTTGGGAAGCAGATCAACCGTGTACTCATTGCCACGGTAAAACTCGGTGTGTCCCTTCTGCCGGCCGTGCCCCCGCACTTCTAAGACCGTCATGCCTTCCACGCCGATATCATGGAGGGCATCCTTGACCGCATCAAACCTTGAGGGCTGAATAATCGCTTCGATTTTTTTCATTGGCAATTGTCCTTCCATGTAGCGCGGGCGTCTCGCCCGCTGAGGCGGGAACGTCCCGCTCCCGCGCGCGGGCAGGATGCCCACGCTACTGCTGACTTCAAACCTCCAGATTGTAGCCTTCTTCCCCGTGTTGAGACAGGTCCAGACCCTGAATCTCTTGCTCGCTCGGAACGCGCAAACCCACGACCAGATCCACAACCTTCAAAATGATGAGCGTGCCCACGATGGCGAGCACCCAAGCAAAGCCGATACCCACCAACTGGTTCAAGAGTTGATGAGCGTTACCATCAATCAAGCCCACCGGCAAGGCATTACCGTGGCTGTCCTTAAAGATCGAATTCACCGCCTTGGCAGCGAAAACACCGGTCAATAGCGCCCCGATGGTACCGCCCGCGCCATGAACCCCGAACACGTCGAGAGAATCATCATAACCGAAGAGGGCCTTCACCTTGGCCACCATAAAAAAGCAGAGCACGCCAGCAATCAGCCCGATGGCCAGCGCAGGCATAGGCGCAACAAATCCTGCCGCGGGCGTAATTGCCACCAACCCGGCCACCGCACCTGAAATGGCCCCGAGCACGCTGGGCTTTCCACGCACAAGCCATTCTGCCGCCGCCCACCCCAGCGCTGCCGCCGCAGCACCGAAATGTGTGGCCACAAAAGCGCTGCTGGCGAGACTTCCCGCGGCAAGCGCACTTCCGGCGTTGAACCCGAACCAACCCACCCAAAGCATGCAGGCGCCGATGAAGCTCAGCACGACGCTGTGCGGCGGCATCGCTTCTTTCGGATAACCCAATCTCTTGCCGAGGTAAAGCGCGCAGACGAGTGCCGAAACGCCGGAAGTCACATGCACGACGGTGCCCCCGGCAAAGTCAAGGGTGGGGAAGGCCCCACCTAGCGAGGCATTGAGCAAGCCGCCCTTTCCCCAAACCATGTGGGCCATGGGGTCGTAAACAATGACGGTCCACAATGCCATGAAAAGCACCATGGCGCTGAATTTCATCCGTTCCGCAAAGGCCCCCGTAATCAAGGCAGGAGTAATAATAGCGAACATTAATTGATAGACCATGAAAGTCTGATGAGGAATGGTGGCGGCGTAATCCGCGTTTGGCATGCCGCCAACGCCCCGGAGAAAAACATACCCTAGATTCCCCAAGACCCTCCCGCCCTCATGGAAGACCAAGCTGTAACCGAAAAGAGCCCAGAGCACTGTCACCAACACCATGAGCGTGAAGCTTTGCATCATGGTGGCAAGGACGTTTTTCTTTCGAACCAAACCTGCGTAGAAGAGCGCCAGACCGGGGCCGGTCATCATAAGAACCAGCGCCGCGCTGACCAGCATCCAGGCGTTGTCGCCGGAGCTCCGCGCTTCTGCAATCTGCTGTTCGAGCTGGCCCAGGCGTTCGGCCGTAATCGAAGTGGAACCGGACTGCGAATGCGGGGTAGAAATATCGGATGGTGCTGAGGATTGAGCGAACCCTCGACCAGCCATCAATCCAATAACGAGCACCAGGCCGAGAAGGAGCCGGGTTAACAACCTAAGCATATAATTCTCCTCCAGTGTATTTGACCGTTATATATGGTGAAGCGAGAATTTCATTGTCGTTCTTTCACCCTGTCGAGTGACGAGGAAGTTCTGAGCTATCAGGCGTCAACTTTCAGTTACAACATTGAGGTGTTCTTGTTGATGGCAGATGGCTGACGGCTAAAGGTATCACTCCTGATTTCTGGCTTCTCATCGTGGGGATATCAAGGGCGTAGCCCCTGGCTGATTAGTTGAACCCCTTCGTGTAAGACGGTAGATATTATATGAACCGGTCGGGCACGGGCCAAATAAGACTATTTTATCAGCACGAAAACTTATTTTATCAGCACGAAAACTTAATGGTGGGTCTTGTGGCCGCAGAAGGTACACGCCTGCTAGTGTAGTGTCCCAACCTTCGCGGCAACCTCCTGCAAAGGGACTGAAACCAGCAGGGAATAGCCTTGCGCCAGGCTTTTATGTTAACCTTACGCAGAGGTTTAGTTCTAGCGAAGCGCTTTCACTTTTCGCCTATGATGATCCCCTGTTGCGAGGTCCGACTCCCACATGAAACTGGAAGATGTCGCCAAGCGAGCCAAGGTTTCCGTTGCTACGGTTTCTCGCGCCCTTAACGAAACCGGTCCGGTTAGGAACACTACCAAAGCGCGTGTCCTGAAAGTGGTCCAAGATCTCAAGTATCATCCCAATATCCACGCTCGAACCTTAGCGGGCGGCAGAAGCCGCACGTTGGGTATGATCGTCTCCAATCTGGAGAACCCGTTTTTCCTGGACATTTTCCGGAGTCTGGAATCGGAAGCGCGCCGCCATGCTTACGAGGTGGTGGTGGCCAACACCG
>JBAVYG010000631.1:0-2022 GCA_049698675.1 Terriglobia bacterium | reverse complement strand
CCTCTCCCGCCCGAGCGGGAGAGGGGTGCCGAAGGCGGGGAGTGGGTTGTCTTTCCCAGGGCTTGCGCCCTGGGCTACAATCTTCCGCCCCTGACGGGGCTGGGCAGGCGCCCGTTTTCCCGAGGGTTTTGCTGGGTGATTTCATTGCAGTTTCCTCGTCCCTACAACTTCTCGCAACTGTTCGAAGGCTAGCATGTAAGTGGCTAAGGCTTGGCGGTAAGCCAGTTGGGTGGCGCGGTAGCTCCGCTCGGCATCCAGGAAATCCAACAGGCTGGCGGCGCCGCGCTTGTAGGCGTATTCACTGATGTCACGCGAATCCTCCGCCTGCTTTAGATAGCCGGAGAGGTAAAGTTGCACCACTTCGTCACCGATCTTGAATGCCTGATAAGCGTTCGCCACGTCCGTCATCACAGTTTCTTCGACCGCCGCCCTGGTTTCCTGGGCCTGGGCAATAGCGAAATTGGTACGCGCTATCTCACCCTGATTTCGGTTAAAGATCGGGATTTCAATGTTGAAAGTCAGGCCGGCGTTATTCAGTTCTGAAACGTGCGTATAGTCGAATGTGGTGGTCAGGTCGCGCTTGCCGTTGGCTTTTGCCAACGAGTGCTGGCTCTGTGCGGCGGTAACACTCTGTTGTGCAGCGATGAAGTCCGGCCGCCACTGAAGCGCCTTGAGTTGCAGGTCCTCTTGATTCAGCTTCAGGGGCTCGTAAGCGAGTTCTCCGACCACGTCGTAACCCGCCGGGAGCGCGTCGTAGCCCAACAACCCCCTGAGACTCGCCAGGGCCTGGACTAAACCCAATTGCGCCTGGGAAACGTCCATCTGGAACTGCAGCAATTGAAGCTTGATCTTCAGAAGGTCGCCTTCACTAATGGCTCCCGCTTTGTACTGCTCCGCGCTAAGATTCACCGTCTCCTGGTAACTGGCCAGATCCTGCGTTGCGAGCCGAAGATTGGATTTGGCCAGGAGGATGCCTATAAACTGCTGCGCCACGTTGAACGTCAATCCGCGTTCGGTGTCGCTGACCTGCGAGGTTGTCACTGCTGTCTGGTCTCGGGCAGCCCGGATACGAGCCTGGCGCTTGTGCCCCCGCTCGAACGTGTAGCTCAACCCGACGTCAAACTCCGTGACGTTGTTTATCGTCTCCCCGTTTAAATGGCCAGGGCTGAAAATGGGAACGTACAGGTCATCGTAATTAAAGACGGGGTTCGGTCGGATCGCCGCCGTAACCTCCTCTGCCTGGCTTTGTTGGATCTGTGTCCGGGCCGCCTTCAAGGCGTGATTATGGACCAGCGCCATTTGGATCGCGCGCTCGAGGTCGATCCGCACGTTGGGTGCGGATTGCTGCGCAGCGAGTATCTGGCATCCTAGGACTAAAGGAATGAGAAGTGCGTTGGCAGTAAGCCGAAGTCGAGACCGTGCCCATTTTTGAGTTATTTGCATGTCAGGCAACCCACAACACCATCTACAGAGATTTGGTTTGGCTTTGAGGAGTAATTAGGACGTCGATTCCAGGCTCGTCGATGACAAACCATGGCCCGGCAAGCAGACTAGGAAACAGGTGGCGCGCGCCCGAACACAACGATCGACTGGTAGGAATGATAGTCACCCGGACAGAAAGGAAGCAGGAGGGATACTGAAATCGCAACGTGCAGCACCGGGGATCCGGTCACCGACAGACCCAGACTCTGGCGAACCATCTGACAGACGGTGCAAGTCGACTCTGTGGCAACCGGCGGCCGTGGTTGCGAACTGCCCTGACTGACAGCCGTTGAAGCACCCCCGGCGAACGCGGTCAAAGGGTGTTGATGAGACATTGCCACCCAAAGCAGGTGGCACTGGAGCAGCATAAGGCAGCAAATGATAACCGCCCTGAGAGGCCGTCGTCTGAGGCAATTGCTCACCGTTAAGCATTTTATCACAATCATAATCGTAACTCGGGCGAAAATCATCCGAATGCGGCAGGTGCTAGCGTAGTGTTTCGCAATTGGCTTTACATGGTAGCGCCGCCATCCTGGCGGC
>JBAVYG010000630.1:0-3245 GCA_049698675.1 Terriglobia bacterium | reverse complement strand
TTTCTCACCACGTTTGGACGCTCTTAGGGGACTGCTGGAAAGGCGGGGCTGAAGCCCCGCCCTTCCAGACCCGTGGTGAGAAATGCGGGCTAACCATGATTGATGTGGGGTCAAAACATGGCTTGAGGCTGGAATCGTTGCATGGAAAGGCCCTTGAAATGAGTCTGGGCAGGTTGGTCATTCTCAGTTCGGTCATTCTACTCCTTGGAGGCAGCACATGCCTTCGGGCTTCAGACGATTGTCTTTCCTGCCACGGACCCTCCACCGGTTTGACGAACTCGCAAGGTAAGCCCATCACCGTCAAGGCAGAGGCGCTCGCGCATAGCGTCCACAAAGACGTTCGCTGCGTGGATTGCCACGCCGGGGCAGCCAAGTTCCCGCACACGGCAAAGAGCGCATCGGCCTCTTGCCTTGCCTGCCACGGAGAAGTCTCCGGGGAGTTGGTGGGCAGCGCTCACATTGCGCTCGGAAAACCGGATAATTCCGAAACCTGCATGGCTTGCCATGGCAACGCCCACGAGGTTGTTAAGCCTTCCACCCTTGGCGCCGCCTTCTGTGCCGCTTGCCACGCAGACGAGGTCAAGAAATTCGCCACGAGCGTTCACGGCCGCGCGTCCGCTCACCTGACCGGGGATGCTCCAACCTGCCAGAGCTGCCACAGGCCCGCGCACCAAGTGGTGGCCGCCAGCGCCCCAAACTCGCCGGTCAGCAAGCTGAAGCTGCCTCGGACCTGCGGGCAATGCCACTCGAACCCCGCGTTGGCAGCCAAATACCTGTTCGCGGTGGCCAAGCCCGTGGAAGCCTACGAGTCGAGCGTGCATGGGCGCGCCATCCAGGCCGGCAAGATGAATGCCGCGGTGTGTAATGACTGCCACGGCGTCCACGACATCCTTGCGGGGGATGACCCGCGCTCGCCGATTTACAAATCCCGGGTTGCCTCGACGTGCGGAAAGTGCCACATGCAGGTTTTTGGTCAATACAAGGAAAGCATTCATGGCCGCGCCGTGGCGGCGGGCGTTGATTCTGCTCCCACCTGTACGGACTGCCACGGTGAGCATCGAATCCTGGCTCCGAACGACCCCAATTCTCCGGTTTATGTGGCCAATATTTCCCGCGTAACCTGCTCGCACTGCCACGCGGACCAGCGGCTGAATGCGCGCTTTGCCCTCCCCGCGGGCCGCGTGTCAAGCTATGAAAACAGCTACCATGGCTTGGCGGCGCAGGCTGGTTCCCAGACGGTTGCCAATTGCGCCTCCTGCCACGGCGTACACAACATTTTGCCCTCCAGCGATCCTCGTTCCACCATCGCCAAATCCAATCTGCCCCAGACCTGCGGGAAGTGCCACCCGGACGCGGGCAGAGAGTTTGCGCTCGGGCCGGTCCACGTGCTGCCCACCTCGGCGGCCGAAAGTCGCTGGCTTTACTACGTGCGGCTGTTCTATCTCTTTACTATTCCCACCGTCGTAGGGTTCATGCTGCTGCACAATCTTCTGGACTGGCTGCGCAAGTTGCGCCGCCACGTCGCCCGGTACCGCCTGCTCCAAACACCTCTCCGCTTCACCCTGAGCGAGCGGGTTCAGCATGCGCTGCTGCTGATCAGCTTCATGACGTTAGTGATTACGGGCTTCATGTTGAAGTTCCCGGAAAGCTTCTGGGCGGCGCCGCTGGTGAGGTGGGAGAAGGGCCTCCCGTTACGCGGCCTTGTGCATCGCATCGCGGGGGTAGTGCTGATCGGCGCGGGCTTCTATCACCTTTTCTATCTCGTCTTCACTCGGGAGGGGCGGCGAGACCTGCGTGCCATGTTGCCCAAGGTCCGAGATATGCGCGAGGCGGTTCAGACCGTAGGCTACGACTTGGGGTACCGCCGGGAGGCTCCGCTTTACGCCAAGTTTAATTATGCGGAGAAGCTCGAGTACTGGGCGCTGGTCTGGGGGACCGTGGTCATGGCGGTCACGGGCATTTTCCTTTGGGCGCACAACTTCGTGCTTGAATACCTCTCCAAGGTCTGGCTCGACATCGCCACGGCCGTCCACTACTACGAGGCCATTCTGGCCACTCTCGCCATTGTCATCTGGCACTTCTACGCCGTCATCTTTGATCCGGACGTTTACCCCGTGAAGTGGACCTTCGTGAGCGGCCGCGCGCCTGAACACGAGGTGAGAGAAGAAGAGGAAGAAGCCGCGCCCCAAGCTGCACCACAAGCTGCTCCCGAGTCAAAGCCCGGTAGCGGGTCGGTTTGATGTAGAGGCGGCTTTACGCCGCCATTTGGCGAGGTAAACTCGCCGCTACAGCATCAAATTGACCCACTACCCTTGCTTTTCTGTTATGGCCCCTCATTGCCTGTCTATGGTAATGTTGCAGACATGGGAAATCCTGCCATGACCACAGTGCTGGACGGTCTCCTGGATCCGTTGAGCCGCTGCCTCGACGCCGAATCCGCCCGGCGTGTGACTGAGTTCCGAATTGATCCTGCGGTCCAATCGCGGATCGACAGCCTCGCCGAACGAGCCAATAATGGCGTGCTCAGTGAGGAGGAACGGGCAGAATATGAGGCCTTCATCAATGCGGGGGACTTCATCTCCATCTTAAAGCTCAAGGCCCGGCGACACCTGGACTTGGATCGCCGCTAGCAATGGATGCCACCACGCGGGACTTTGTCCGACGACGAGCGGATCATCGTCGCGAGTATTGCTTGCTGCATGTGCTCGCCGTGAATGACGCCCGCCGCCTGGAGTTACGATCCGTACTTCTAGCCCATAACCAACCCTGAGCAGGCGCGGAGTCGTCCCGCTTCGAGCGGGATTGCTCCGCGGCTTTTTAATCGTGAATATTAATAAACATTTGGATGTTTGTCGTGGTTAGAGCCGCGGAGTAATGCGCTGCGCGCCCAAATCCGCTGCCTGCTCCCCATAGGCGTAAACCTAAGGAACAGGTGCTTCCGAGTTTGCCGCCGCCCGGCCAGAACTTCGGATTCCCCCTGCGGATTCATCAATAAACACTAAGCGACAGGGCATGGGTAATCCGCGAACGTGTGGACCAACTTCCGAGTGGCCGACCATCCGCCCGGAACCACGAGCCGGCACATCGGCGGGATGGGCGTTTCAAGGCCAAGTGGATTGTTTAGCTCCGGGCTACGACGGCTTTCGTGCCGCGTTTCAATAGGAAACGAAGCGTCGCGCGGACGAAGCCCAGGTTTTTGAGCCCCAAGGGGGCGATCTAACAAAGCCCAGGCCAACGGCCTGGGT
>JBAVYG010000629.1:0-29866 GCA_049698675.1 Terriglobia bacterium | reverse complement strand
CGCGTCCCAAACCAATCAGACCAACCGCCGTGTCACGCAAAGCAGGGGGAGAAACCAGAAATACCAACTTCCCCCGTCGTTCCAACAGATTATCGCTTTAAAGAAGAGAAGTTTTTGACAGAACCGGATGTATTTGGAGGAGAAGCTTCATGAAATTGAAAGTGCGCGGAATTCACCTCGAGATCTGGACGCAATCGCGCATCAACTTGACATTTGGAACGACCGGGAATTTCCTTTGTCACGTGGTTACCGGGGTAGATAGAGTGTTCCCTCCAGCACCCGATGTCTGATGGCCGATCTGCCGCCATCCCTTTATGTAGAGGCTCAAACGCAGGCCTCCGTACATTTGGCCCCACCACGTTCAGCAGGTGAAAGCCAAGAATGCACACCTTGATCGATTCCATTACACGCGAGATGGTGACCGGGAAACGGAGGAATATGATCGCATGCCCCGCCGCGGCGGGGTCGCGCAGGATGGTCCAGGGGGTGAGCAGAAAGCGGAAGGCACGAAGAAGAGAGCAGAAAGTAGGGGCCAGATGTTCCTCATTCTGACTCCTGACTCCTGGTTGCCGCAGACTTCCTGAAGCTAGGAAGGCAGCTTCAGCACCATGTTCATAAAAGCACAAACACGGGACCAGGGAAAAGGGGGTCATTGAGTCGGTTGACTTTGGCTTTTCACAATCTGATAATTCCCAAGCGGCCGGAATACGGTCTGCTCCGCGGCCATGAGTTCGTGACGGAGCGCGAAGAGGTTCGCGGGGAAGAAGTGGAATCACAGGCAATTCCATTGTGGCCGTCACGTTGTTCCTGCGAGGATACATGTCCACTGCGACAAACCATGTTGTGAAAGCTGCGAAGCTTGACAAGGAGTTGCTCGTCGGCGCGTACCGGATGGTCTACATGTCGCGGCGAGTGGACGACAAGGAGATTCAACTCAAGCGCCAAAACCGGGCCTTCTTCCAGATCAGCGGGGTCGGCCACGAAACCATCAGTGTGGCGATGGCCCTTCACCTGAAAGCCGGTTACGACTGGATTTATCCTTACTACCGCGACCGCGCGCTATGCCTGCAACTGGGAGTGACACCTTACGAGATGTTCTTGGCTTCAGTCGGCGCCAAGGATGATCCAGCCTCGGCCGGCCGCCAGATGCCTTCGCATTGGGGTTCCAGAAAGCTCCACATTGTTTCCCAGTCCAGTCCAACGGGCACGCAAATCCTGCAGGCCGTGGGGGCCGCCGAAGCCAGCCAGTATTTCGCCCTGGTGAAAGAAGCCGCAGAGCTCGCCAGCAGTTTTCATTCCGATGAAGTCGTATACGTCTCACTTGGCGACGGCGCCTCGAGCGAGGGCGAATTCTGGGAATCGCTCAACTGGGCTTGTGGCCGCAAGTTGCCAGTGCTTTACGTGGTGGAAGACAACGGGTATGCGATTTCTGTGCCGGTTGATGTGCAAACCGCCGGCGGCAGCATTTCGCGTTTGGTGAAGAGCTTCCCTCATCTGCTGGTGCTGGAATGTGACGGGACGGATTTTCCCGCCAGCTACGAAGTCGCCGGGAAAGCGGTGGAGTACGTCCGACAGCGGAAAGGGCCGGCGCTGATTCATGCCCACGTGGTGAGGCCTTATTCCCACTCGCTATCCGACGACGAACGGCTTTACAAGTCAGAAGAGGTGCGTCAACAGGAAGCACGTCGAGATCCCCTGCTTCGACTTGGCAACCTGCTGCGGCAGGAAGGGCTGGCCAGCGAGAAAGAGTTGAAAGAGATCGAGGCCGAAGTGGACGGCGAAATCCGGGAAGCGGTGGACCAAGCGCTGGCCGCTGAGCCCCCCACACCCGACACGGTCTTGCGATACCTTTACTCGCCCAGCATAGACCCCACTTCCGAGCTCTTCGACCAGCCGCCCAAATTCCATGGCGAGCCCAAGACCATGGTCGATCTCATTAATGCCGCCCTGCGCGATGAGATGGCCCGTGACCCGCGCGTTGTGGTTTTCGGCGAGGACGTGGCGGATTGCAGCCACGAAGACGAACTCCCCAAGGTGAAGGGCAAAGGCGGCGTCTTCAAGGTCACCCACGGATTGCAACGGCACTTCGGGAGCGCGCGCTGTTACAACACTCCTCTGGCCGAGGCGAGCATTGTAGGCCGGGCCACTGGCATGGCCACGCGCGGCTTGAAACCGGTGGTCGAAATCCAGTTCTTCGACTATATCTGGCCGGCGATGTTGCAGATTCGCGACGAGCTCACCACCCTACGCTGGCGTTCCAACAACACGTTCTCCTGCCCGATCGTCATACGCGTTCCTATCGGAGGCTACCTGGCCGGAGGCGCGATTTATCACAGCCAGTCCGGAGAATCAATCTTTGCTCACCTGCCGGGCCTGCGCGTGGTGATGCCTGCGACCGCCCTGGATGCTAATGGCTTGCTGCGCACCGCCATCCGGTGTGACGATCCTGTGCTGTTTCTCGAGCCGAAGCATCTCTATCGCCAGACCCATAACCGCGCTCCTTATCCCGGACGCGAATACATGATTCCCTTCGGCAAGGCCAAGCTGGTCCAGGAGGGAACAACGCTGACGATGGTGACGTATGGCTCGCTCGTTCACCGTGCTGTTCAGTCGTTAAAGACCCTGGAGCAGGAAGGGATCCAGCCCGAGATACTCGATCTGCGTTCTCTCAATCCTTACGACTGGGAATTGATCGCTGCCTCAGTGAAGAAGACCAACCGCGTTTTGGTCCTGCACGAAGACAATATCTCCTGGGGGTATGGGGCGGAGATCGCCGCACGCATCGCCGATGAGCTCTTTGAGTTTCTCGACGCTCCTGTGCGGCGACTGGCAGGAAAAGACGTTTTCGTTCCTTATCACCCCGTGCTCGAGGACGCTGTGCTGCCGCAGCCTGCAGATATCGTGCGCGCGGCAAGAGAGCTTGCGGCCTACTGAGAAAGTGTCTTCGGTCGAGAACGCGCCTGCCCTGGCAGCAGAGAGGGAAAAACAATCCCGGCGGCTACCCGGGATTTCTCACCATGAACAGGGAAGGGCGGGGTTAAAACCCCGCCCTTCCGATTGCCCGACTCAAAACGGCAGAGCGTGGTGAGAAATCCGGGCTACCCGATCCCCAATTCATCTACTTTCTCTAGCGGCGTTCCGCATTTACGACAAATAACCGCAGCGCAGTCGCCGCATACGAGCGGCTCCGGAACATCCTCGCCGCAAATGGGGCAATAGAGCGGCTGGCTTTCCTGGCCTTCGTTTTCGTCCATCGGTTCGCCTCTCGCCTCAGCGTCGTTCCCAACCCATCACTGTCATTCCGATCATGCAGTCGCGGGAGAGAAATCTCGCTCTGATAAGTCGAGGAGCCGAGAGTCGAATGTTGAGGAGTTAAGAACTTCTCGACCCTCGACTCCTCGACTCCTCGACTTGAACCAACTCCGACCTCAGGTATTCACGGATAGCGCGCTGAACTTCCTCAAGCTTCCCCGTGAAGAAATGATCCGCATTCTGCACCCAATAGAGTTGTTTCGGCTCCGCCAACATACCATAAAACGATTCCACCTGGGCGCGTGACCCAAATTGGTCTCGAGTTCCCTGAATGATGAGCTTGGGTTTCAGAACGCCACGGAGAAAGTCCATGTTCGTGGAGGAAACGGGAACGCCCAGCCCTACGAGAGCGACCACGCGCGGATCGTTCGCTCCCACACGAAGTCCAACGCACGCGCCGAAAGAGAATCCTATGAGACAAACTGGAAGGGCAGGGAAGCGAGTGCCAAGATAATCCAGGGCCGCCGTGACGTCTTCACGTTCGCCGATGCCATCGCTGAAACTTCCGGTGCTTTTCCCAACTCCCCGAAAATTGAAGCGCAGCGTCGGAAGACCCGCCTGCCAAGCGGCCTTCGCGGCGCGGAAAACCACCTTGTTGTGCATCGTCCCGCCGTGGAGCGGGTGAGGATGGCACACCACCGCAGCAAAGCGTGGCTTTCCCTGCGGGTCCCAATCAAGCATGGCTTCGAGTGTCCCCTCGACCCTGGGGATGAGAAGATTTTCGACTTTCGTAATTCACCTCCATTGGTGAGATTACTGCTTTACTCCAACTACCAGGCGCGACTCGTGGCCCTCCCGGAGCGGGTAGTGGGTCAATTTGATGCTGTAGCGGCGAGTTTACCTCGCCAAATGGCGGCGTAAAGCCGCCTCTACATCAAATTGACCCACTACCCCTGAGCGCAGTCATTCTCATCTGGCACCCGAAATAGTGTAGAATGAGCGTCAAGATTTCAAGTACTTTTCGGATTCCGAGCCAGCGGTTGCAGTCCGGTCCGGAAAGGGTGGTCACGAGTCAATCGCCAGGCGCGCCTGCGTGATGACTGAATCCTGAATCTAGGGAGAATTCACATCCGATTCAAGTTACTTGCCCTCCTTATACTGATTGCCGCCGGGGTCTTCGCAACCTATTATTATTCCTCCCGGCGCAAGCATGGCTCGCCCACGGAGGTGGCGTATGTGCTACCCACCTCGCTGGAGGTGGTGGATACCCCTGCAGAGATTCGCCTCGCCGTCGAATCCGTGAAGGCTGGCGACCAAGTGCAAGTGCTTCTGCGCACGCGCAACTGGGCAAAAGTCAAGCTGGCGGACGGCCGCACCGGTTGGGTAGAATGCAAGGATCTACTGGACTCGCAAACCTACGAAGCCTCGCAGAAGCTGCTGAAAGACATGGAGAGTCTTCCCGTCCTGGCTGAGGGCCACACGCCCGAGTCGATCAATCTGAGGTTCGAACCCTCCCGCGACTCAACACCCTTGGCTCAACTTCCCAATAACCAGAAACTGGAGGTGTTCGGGCGGAAGATCGTGGAAAGGCCCTCCCAACTTGATCAGCCTTCCTCACCCCCGGTCAAGGAAGCATGGTATCTTGTCCGGGCTGGCGCGCATGCGGGTTGGGTTCTGGGCCGATTTGTTTCACTCGATATACCAGAGCCTCTTGGCGCTTATGCCCAAGGCTCCAACATGGTGGCTTGGCTAGTGCTCAACACCGTGCCCGACGAGGACCGCCAAGTGCCTCAATATCTTGCTGCCGAACGTGTGGGCAACCAGGATGTGGATTTCACCCGCATTCGGGTCTTCACATGGTGGGTCAAGAATCACCGGTACGTTACGGCCTACGTCGAAAGC
Source organism: Terriglobia bacterium (assembly GCA_049698675.1). GTDB lineage: Bacteria > Acidobacteriota > Terriglobia > UBA7540 > UBA7540 > CAVROP01. The sequence continues at coordinate 24,712 of JBAVYG010000629.1, read as the reverse complement.
GGGCTTCAAGGGTACTTTCCCATTCGCGTTGTGCAGACAGGCAATGTCCCGTATTTCCGCCTGCACGTGGTTGATGAGGATGCGAATAAAATTCAGAAGGTGTACGGTCTGTTTAACACCATTACGCGCCCACTGGGGATCGTCGAGGGATGGGAGAGCAACGCGATGCCGACTCAGCCTTCCCCACGACGTGGGCGGCCACGCCGTCAACGGATCAGGAAGTTGCGGAAAAATGGTGCGCGCGTGTGATTCTCGCCATGAAACGGGAATGGCTTTCTTCGGCAACCTGCAAGAGAAGTTCGTCTGAGAGCAGTCAGGATGGAAGGTTCTATGTCACCAGACACTCCTCCTCCGATTCCGGCTCCAACCAAACCTGTAGTTTACAGGTTCTGGCGGGGAGTAATCCGGCTGTGGTTTGCCCTCACCTTTCGCAAGATCCGTGTGCTGCATGAGGAGCGGTTGAAGAGGCCACATCCAGCCCTCCTGGTGGTTTGCCACCCGGAGAGCTTTCTCGACGCCCTCATTCTGGTGGCGGGGTTCGAGCGTTATGTGCGGTGCATCATCCCCGCAAAATTGATCCAGGGTCTGCTCCAGCCTCTCATGGCGCGAGGCTTGGGCATGATTCGCTTCCTCCCTGAAGACCGGCAGTCGGCTCTGGAAAAGTGCTGTGCCGTCCTGGCGGAGAAGGCAGCCCTCGTGACCTTCGTTGAGCCCGGCCCAGCGCATCCTGCCGGGGAGAGCAGGCTCACCTCCGCTGCCGCCTCCATAGCCGTGGAAGCGGAGTGTCGCCATGCCGGCGGCCTAGGACTCATGTTGTTCCCCGTCCACCTGTTCCTACCGGTGGGACACACACACGCCAGAGAGTTACTGATCGACATAGATCAACCGGAGACTGCACAAGATTACATTTCTCGCGCTGGCGGCACTCCGCACGATCAGGCGCAAGAACTTGCCAAGCTTTTGGAAAGAAGATGTCAGGAGAACTCCTTCCGGCTCCAGCCCGCGGATCTGGCGGAATTCCTGGGCGACCTGGAACAGGCACTACGCGACGACTTTCAGGAAGAACGCGCGGCGCACCCGGCAGGGAAACAGAAGCAGGATGGGTTTGAACTGAGCCGGTTTGTGGTCGAATGGGCGGAGCAGATGAATTACTTGCATCCGGGCCTACTGGTTTCGTTGCGTGAGTTACTGCAGGCATGGCGCGAGGCCCGTCGGCTTGGCTCGCTGCATCGCCTCGAAGTCGAAGGGGCTGGCGCCTGGTTGAACAGGCCGGTGAGCCGAGGCATAGTCTGGCTTGAAAGTGTGGCAGGGTTTGTCGTCGCCTTTTACGGCCTGCTCAATCATCTCGTGGCCATCGCGCTCCTCTATTTGACGGGATTACTTAAGAAGGAAAGCGACCGGGACAGAATCATGGAATGGCTGGCGCGCGGTTTGGTGGTATTGGGGTGTTATGCGGTCGAGGTTTTCCTGGTCGCCCGCTTTTGGGGTCGGCGCGCAGCGGGGTACTACGCACCCACCCTTCCTCTCTCGGGCCTATACCTCTGGCGCTACGCTTGGCTGCTGCGGCATCGAACTCGCTTCGTGTTTCTTTCCCTGAATCTCTCTGCGGGGACTGCGAAGACCAAGCGCCTGCGCAAGGATTTGCTGCATGAAATTAACGTAGCTCTTGACCACCACGCAGAAGAGCTCGGCCTCCCGCACTGAGTGTCACGTGACTTACTTCTTGGGCGGTGCCTTCAGCAATTCAATCCGCTGAGCCACAATCTCACCGCTTTCGGTTAGATCGCCCTCAACCCTGATCCTTAAACCGACGCGCAAATCTTTGCTGCTGGCGGGACTGCCGTCGTCACTCTTGAACTCGGTCTTGTCATCGTAGCGCACATGGAAAATCATGTTTTCTTCAGTGTTCAGGGTGAGTTTATTCTGGCCGAGGGTATTGACCTTGCCTTCCACGGTAAAGGGATTGGCCTGGCCGGCGCGCAAAGGCTGGGCGACGCGCGCCTCAGAGATAGAGCTCCAAGCACAGCTTGCCAGGCATATCGCTACGGCTACGTAAAAAGACGGAGCGCGCAGATGAAACATTGATTTATCCTCCTGCATCGGGTCCGCACGGCGATAGATAGGTTAACTCGCTCACCTCACCGTGTTTCTTCCACGACGCCCGACATGGAACAACTCTTCCGGGAAAGAACGCCCGTGCTGAAAACCCTCAAACTCCTCACACCAGGAGGCCTGCCACACTGCCCGCAGCCCTTCCTGGCTACGGCACATTCTATCACCATACGCGCGGTTTGTGGCCGCGCAGGGTTCGTGGCTATGGTTGGTGCAGGGTTGATGGGTGTGGTTGGCGTGCAGGGACATCGGTACGCCCGCCCAACTGCGGTTGTCCGCTAAGCGGGCGCGGCCGCGCGGTAGTGTCCTGAATCTGCGTCGGTGGAAATTCTCAGAAAAGAAAATCCGCTAGATTGACAGGGACCAAGTGCCAGCGCTGCCGTCGCGAAGGTGATGGAGGATTTTCAGAAGGTCGAACAGTCGTCATCACACCGTAACGGAACTTTCAAGATCAACGCCCCGTTTGAGAAAGCCCTCGATGCCATCCTTAAGGCCAAACCAGAAGTCAGGCGACATAGGAAGAGAAAGGAATAGGGGGTAAATATGGAGAGGATTTACAACTGCGTTAATTGTACCAAGCCGTTCAAGGTCATGAATGAACTGCCCGAGAAGCCGGCTCATTTGCCAGAGGTTGAACTAGCCGTTGACTGCCCCTTCTGTGAAACTTCGAATATAATTACTTGGCCCGCGAGAACCAACTGCGCTGTTACTCCACAGTGAATACCGGAATAAGGGCAATAATATATCTGACTGACAGGTCAATTAGGACGCGACCGGAGGACGCATTTTTGCTCAAGCCACGCGCTAAACTGTTCCAGTCCAGCCTGTTTGTTGCCGAGATTAAGAATTGCCTCCCGTTGCTCAAGGGCCGTGGCGATAAGCATTAGATCGAATAAGCCCAGAACCACATGCGCGGCAGCGAGCGCAGTTCGATGATTACCGTCATTAAATGGGTGGCCGCAAGCGATTGCCTCGGCAATTGCTGCGGCCTTCAGGAAAGGAGTGGGATACACCTCTTCGCAGAACGCGGTCATCCAGGGGCGGCCTATTGAAAGCTTAAAAAGGCCCTCATCCCGGTAAGTAGGCACTCCCCCATGCACCTTGATTGTCTGGGCGTGGAATTCAGCAATGACCTGTCGGAGATCTTCAAGAAAGCCTTCCGTGCCAGTACCTCACCCTAGCGAGCAAGTTGACGAAGAAGATCATCATTCCATGTAGTGAACTCCGACGTAAGCTCAGCCATTAACTTATGGCGAATACGGTGCTTTAGCTTCTCGACGTACTCATCCTCGGTTGTGGTGCCGGGAACTGCACGAGCATCTCCCAGCGGATCAAGAATAACTATCGGGGCAGAGAAGCCGCCATTGGGGGTATAATCCGATGTCCAATTTGGGAGAAATGAAATGGAACTGCTTCCCCAATTGTCATTTCTGATAGAAACCATATTTTTCTCCTCATGCCTAATTGTAATTCTTCCAGCCGGCGCGTACAAGCGCCGCTTGAACCGCCTGTACTGGCCCAGCAGGTGTCATCGCTTGGATTGACGACAGCCGAAGCTCGCGCTCGAAATGGTCACTCATGGTCTCACTTTCAACTACCACGACCTTTTGCTCATAAGATATTGGTAACGGTTGTCCCGCTGAAGTTGCGGCATGAACAACCATTCCAGCATCGAATATCTGCCCCAGCCCCATTTCCTTGCTGAAGTCCTGAAACAAATCCCAGATTAATTTTTCAAGTTCATCGTCGTCGTCGCTTATCTGAATTTTGAACTTACGAGCCTCTTTACGGGAAATGAGATAGTCATGGGAACCCAAACCGTGGGTGAGCATTTCAACAATTTTCTCAATATTTTCCTCGTCCTGGCGATGATTAAGGAGTAGTGTCCGCGCAAGGCGTTCTATCTGCTGGCTGCTACGATAAACGTCACCCAGAGCCAACGGATTTATTTTCTCAGCAAGGATTCGGAACGCCATCCCAGTAGCCTCGTCGTTTAAACGCCAATCCTCCTTGATGAGCGTTCTATAACCAGCCACGCTCTCCACGCTGATGGGTATGGGTTGCCTTTGCCCAGGCCCCGTCTCTATGAAGGGGTTGAGCTGTCCTTGAATGCTCGGGTCAATAGGTGTTAGCGTAGCGGCCTTTCCCATGAAAATCGAATTGGCGCCGAGGGCGAACAGGGTCCCCGCACTATGGCACTTCTCGGGAATGAGAGTTCCTACCTTGTCGTCTGTAAATTCACGCAACAGGCGACTCAGGCCGAAAGCTGCAAGCGTATCGCCCCCATGCGTAAACATAAAAACATCCACATTTTTGTGATCCTTAAAACTATCCTTGAAAGTGCTTAGATGGTTGAAGAAGATCGGAATAAAGTCCTTCGCGATAATCCCAGCAGCATTTTGCCGATCAGAAGTCAGGCAGCAAATGAGCCGGGAGTTTCGGTGCTCCTCAATCTTCCGAATTAGTTCAATCCTGTTTTCGCGTGCCATAAGTTTACCAGCTTACAGTGGGGATATCGCCAAATCAAATCCACCCTACGAATTACGCCCTGTCCATCGGCGAGATGGTATCTTCCCTCTTGCTGAAATCGCGGCATTATACAGGGTTTCGTAACCATACCACAGCTTATTGACGCTTGCAATGGTACATTCGGTTGCTGGGGATGAATATTTCTTCCTCCGTCAAGCAGGAAATTCGGGTCTGTCAAGGGCATAATCCCGTCTTTTTTTCATTCTGAATCTCACAGCCAAACCGTCAGCAATCCTCGCGCCAAACCTTAAGTCAAAAACCCCGATTGCATCGCCATTGCAACCAACAACACACATTCAGGACACTACCCACGTCTGCCGTTACTGGTCGGGGCTGGCAAGATGATCCACGCCCACTTTCAAATGCTCCTAAACGTGCTCGACGTACTCGACTTTTCGCGGCCAAGCCAGCAGCTTGGGTCATCATTGATCACCTTCCGACGTTCAGGAGATCGCGCTTCCTAGTTGAAAATCGCGTAACTGACGCACAGAGGATTGGTTGTAGGCGCGACCTCTATGCTTGCCGTGAAACTCGTTGCTGCCGTGCGCGCCGTCACCTTTGGCACCCCCAAAGTCAGCAGCGATTGAGTGTTGCACGTAACGCCCAGCTTCGTCCCCAAAGATGAATCCTCGGTGAGCAAAATCTGGCTATTGGCTGTCACCGCAGTGGTGTCCACTACCACGGAGGTTGCCGAGGCCGCGATTACGACCGATCCCGCCGTTGCGGAACCGCATACTGCGGGACTCGCGGAAGAAGAGCAGTTCGTTGCCGTCGAGTAAAGTGCCGGTTGAATCCGCCCTGTCGTGTTCGCTATCGACATCGCTCCGCTCGGGGTCAGCGCTCCCGTATCGGTCCAAAGCACATAGCCATAGTTGCCAGGAGCCCGCGACGAACTTGGAACCGCAGCAAGCAACTGCTCAGCGCCAGTTGCACGACCGTACACCTTGTACCCGCCTGTTGCAAAAGGTGAAAAAGCAAATTGCCAATAAACTTGGACCGAATGTGTGCTATGGCCGTCATTCGCTGTCGTGACACATCCTTCACCATCCGGTGTCGTTTCACCTAGATTATCCAGCGCGGTCACGCGGTAGCAGTATTGAGTGTTCGGGCTAAGCGTTCCTCCAGTCGCTACGTCACTCACATCGTGATAGTTCGGTGGATAGATTGGGGACACCGAAAACGCACCCAGCGGAACCTTAAACATCTTGAGACCCGAGGTTAGGCGCTCCAGCCAGCTCTGGTCATCGGGCCGGCTCAAGAGGTACTGCGAAATAGCATTTGGGTCCCTCAAGCAGGTGCCGGTCAGGTCGGCGCACACCGCAGCATCGCCCACGTCATAAGAAGGAGTCTCGGTTACATGCGAGTAGGTCTTCGCGGGGTTGGAATCGTGGAGCGTGATTATATCGGTCGGCCCCCCACCGTTACTCATATTGAGCTGACCTTTACTTCCTCCCCCTCCACTTGGGAGTACCAGGGCGCCCGCGCCGCCGTTGGGATTTGCAAGGCCTGGCATCTTCACTAAGCCTGGACCAAGCGGAACCCAATCACCCTGAAAATCAGCAAGACCTTGCGTGAAGGTGACGTCCGCGCCGCAGAGGTCGGTGATGGTTGACCCCTGCCACTGGGAATCCCCATAGTAGCGCGCGGCATAGTAACAATTGCCATTGGGTGAAAGGACAATAGCGCCTGGCCACATCGAAAGTTGTGGTGTCCAGCCGCCAAATCCGGCAACGGTGTATGAACTCGGGCTGGTCACGGTGTCCACGAAAGTGCAAACCCCACCGGTACAGACGCTGGATTCTGCCAAGCCTGTGGCCACCGCCCAGTTCCCCGTCCCATAAGGAGCTGTCCTGGGACTTGTCCCCGGGTAGCGCAGCACGTCGTAGGTTGTACCCGCGCCGCCAAAGTCATACCAAGTCGCAGTGATGTTGTTCGCGGAGTTGATCGCCGCATTTCCGTTGTTGAGCCCTCCGGCGGCCATTGGGGGAGTTGCGCCGCTGCTAGAATGGCCAACGATGTAATAGCCATACCAAGTGCCGCCGGTGGTTCCAGCCTGCGGGAATATCGGCAGGAGAGCGCCCAAGGTGCCGCCGAAGTTAGAGACCGTCGCACCTATGGCTATGATTCCAGCCGTTCCAAGATTGCCAAGCGGATTAGTACAGACTCCCGCCTCAACATGCACTTCCTCGATAACGTCGTTGACCGCGTTTGTAGGCCCGATGCGGATTGCGTATTGATTGAAACCTTGGATGATGCCTCCCGAGATTTTGAGGTCGTTCCCGTTCCACCAGTCAATGCCGTTCCCTGAGCATTCGGGCGAAAAACTGAAATCCGAGAGAAAGGTGATCCCCGCATTCGTTGAATACGGCCCAGGTCCCCATATCACCGACCCGCAAAAGGTCGAATCGCATCTTATGGGGTTGCCATTCAGGAAGATGTGCCTCACAGTTGACCCTTGGTCGTCATCGTCCTCGATCCCGTGATTGAACCTGTAACTGCCATTTCCGATAAGGTTAACGTCCTCGATGATACTGCCCTGCGTGTTGTATCGAATAGCCGAGTGACCGACCGATCCCGCTCCAGGCTCGATTATGAGGCCTCTTATGGAATCATTATTGACCCAAGGGGTACCAGGGAAATTACCCAGCGTCACACAATCATCGGCAACCGAGCAGAGCAAGGTCGCTCCGTAGCCGGAAATTAAGACGTTGCTGGTAGTTATGGCCAAGCGCGCAGAAGCCAGATTGCAAGGAGTGGCGCTAGGTGGGATAAAGAACGTCCCGCCACCCGGTGGAATCGCAGCTGCCGTCGCGGCGAATGCCGGGCTGTCGTCAAAGCTCGGCCCAATGCACCTCGCGCCGTAGGCCTTGACGTTGTAAACCTGGCTGCCGCGGTCAGTCACCCACTTGGCGTTGGCGTTATAGGTGGGAGTGCCGGTGGGCATCTGAGCTCTGAGCAAGCCGGAGAACAATAGGCAGCAGAGTGGCAGCGCCGGGGCCAGCTCGAGGAACGATCTACGAAGGCGGACAAATTGAAATTTGAAATTGGAGACCCTGAATCCTGCCCTTGCACCATACGGTGCAGGGCCTGAACCCTGAATCCCGAATCCTTTTCTGTTCACCATACGATCACCTTTCCTGTGACTCCCGCGTCGGAAGCCACTAGATAAAGATTCGTGCCATCGTAGCTGGTCGGGTTTTGAAACCAGATGGCGCCGCCGCTGGTCATTTGAATGATGGCGCAAACGGGAACACGACCGAGTAGATGCGGAACTGTGCAATTGCCCGCCGCGCTGGAAGCCACGCTCACTGCGCCGAACAGCGGCGTCGCCTGCTGGACTGCGATAACCGCTGAGGCGTTGGTGGTGACCACACCGATCAGGGCGTCGCCGGCCGTCGCGCCCACGGCGCCCGATTGGTAATAGAAGCCGCTTACGGAGTTGTAGAACAGGTAACTTGTTTGGCTGGCCGGCGCCGGCGGGAGCGTAGGTGCGGTCGCAGCCGCGTAACCCGCGCCCTGCGCGTAAAGGACGCCGGCTGTGATCCCAGGGACCAAGGTGCTGGAAGTGGAAAGGAGGAAGCCGGAGATTAGTCCATTCCATCCGAGTTGCAGGAATGGTGTAAGTGGCAGATCACTCATGAAGGCGACATTGGCATCCAGGAGCGCCCAGTTTTGGTCCTGGTCAGCCTCGTAGCTGGTCAGGCCGTGTTGCGACTGGATTAGACCCTTGCGGGGAAGAACTGTTCTAGTTACAGCCATCGTTGCTCCGCATTCCAAGAATAGTAAATGGTGAATAGTGAATGGCGTATTCTAAGACAGCCGTCGAAATCCTCAATTTACTATTCACCATTCACCACTCCCTCTCAGTTCGCACTGCTCAGGCTCAGGCGCAGGCAGACCGCATAAACCTTGAGGATACCATCGTTGTTCACAACCTCACTTCCATTCTGCCAGTAGGTTGTCCTCAACGTCACGACGCCGGTCGCATCGTTGATGTCCCAGCCGCCCGGAAAGTTGTACAGGGTTCCGGGCTGCGAGTTTGATTGACCGGGCAGGCTGGCCTGGCCAGCTTCGAATCCCGGTGCGGGCGAGCGGTTGCTGTAAATCATCCACACGAACTGGCACTCGGCCCGCGAGTAAGCATAGCCGTCGTCGGGATCGATCGGGGTAGGCACCGTGTTGCCGTTGGCGTAGAAGCCCATGAAGATCAATTTACTGCGCACCGCGCCAAATTTGGCGTTGTGGGAGATCTTGAGCATGGAATCGTCGGTGAGCGGCTGGCCGGCGGCGATGGCGCTGTCGGCGAGATCGAAAAAACCAGGAATTGCAGATAATGTCAATTGAGCCATGGTGCTCCATTCGACAAACCATTACGACATTTGCGTGACAGTTATGTTGAGATCGTAGCTCGCCTCCGAGGCGATCTCGCTGTCCACGAACCAGAGCGCGTAGTACCAAATCGTCGTTCCGCCCAGTGCCATGAACCCCATCGCACCGCTTTGGGTATTCATCGTGCCTCCCTGCGTGTTGCCCATGGCGGTCTTCGATTCCGTCCAGGGCTGCGGAGTCGGGTATGTCCAGCCCCAGACGAGGGTGAGCATCGCGCCATAATTCACCGCCACATTTCCCGGCACAACAACATCAAACCCATAAGAGAAGCCAAAGTTCTCTTCGGAATCCCCGACCGTGAATAGGATTACCGGGCTCGTCGCGCTGCCGATCGACGCGGTCTGGGCTGCCAGCGAGACCGTCGCGACGGTAGTTCCCGCAGGACCAGAAGGAGCAGGCTCAGGCGGAGTGGGAGTAGGCGGAGCGGGAGTGGGAGCGGTAGGGGCCCCAGGCGGCCGCGTGGTCACGCTCATGCGCAAGCAGATGGCGTACACTTTGATGATGCCATCGTTGTTCACTGTTTCCTGCCCGTTCGCGTAGTAGGTGGTCCAGAGGGTCACAAGGCCCGTCAGGTCGTTGATGGCCCAACCTCCGGGCCAATTATAAAGCGGGCCGGGCTGCGAGCTCGATTGAGCGGGCGGAGTTGCCTGCCCAGGCACGAATCCTGGCGCCGGCGCGCGGTTGCTGTACGGCATGAACATGAACTGGCACTCGGTGCGCGCGTAAGCGTAGCCATCGTCGGGGTCGATTGGCGTAGGCACCGTGTTGCCATTCGCATAGAAGCCCATGAAAATCAGCTTGCCGCGCACAGTAGCGAACTTGCCATTGTGGGACATCGCAAGCATGGTGCTGTCCGTAAGCACTTGGCCGGCGGCGATGGCGCTGTCGGCAAGATCGAAAAAGCCAGGAATCGCAGTTAAAGTCAATTGAGACATAGTGCACCAGTCAAAGAATAGTGAATAGTAGATAGCGAATTCTCAATCGAGAAACCGAGTTGGCTTTTGCCCTTCACTATATACCGTTGAACAGTCAAAAGATCGTGTTCCCCGCCGTCGCGTCGCTGTTCTCGCCCCCTGTAGCGGCGGAGGAGATGTACATATATTGCGCGCGCTGGCTCGGCGTGGCGTTGGCGTAGTTCGGGATATTCGCAGCGACAGCTGCAATAGAAAAGGCTGTCGATAGATTGATGAACCGCGTATCGAGCAGGGTGAAATCGACTGTTCCCTGACTGTAATTGGGCTGCTTGTCGATCACTTCGCAGACCACATTGCTCAGCCCCAGCTTGCCGACTGTCAGATCGAGGACTTTCGGGTGGGTCAGCCACACGTAATCGCCCAGCTCTACCTGCAAGGTGGCGAGCTGGGCAGTGAACTTGTAGGCGGGCGGCTCGAAGGCGTGGCGGCGAAAGATGCGGTCAGCGAGCAAACGGGAGAGCATCATGCCCCCGCGTTCCACCCGCAGCCCGGTGGACTGGATTTGCTGCTCGTAAACCTGGCGATAAGTTATCAGTGAAGTTTGCTGCTGGTAGCTCACCTGGTAACCATAGCTGCGTGCCGCCGTGGTGATGCCGCCTTGCTGCACATCCATCTGGAGAGTGACCAGGTTGATGATGTTCTGCCGCAGGGTCTGGGGGATTCCCATGATGTTTTTGGAGCTGAAGGCGAACACGGGCGTCTGCTCGACGGGCGGCTTCATGGTCTTGAGCGAGAGCTGGCCATTGGCGCGCACGATCGTATAAAGCCCCAAGGGCTTCAAGATTTGCTCCTCGAGGAACTGCTTGCCATCGATGGGCCGCGTAATCACAAAATCAAACCAAACCCCGGAAAATTCGCCGTCCCGCAAGGCTAGGAAGCCGGGAATGTCGATGTAGGGATTGGGATTGATCAGCGTGGAGTCCTGGCCGGGCTCATAGATAGCCCAACCTTCTGGCGGCGGCAAAGGTTCGTAGTCCTGTTGCGACTGGTAGATTGGTGCGAGGCTTTGCATCACGTAATTCGAGGTCAAGAGGGCCGGGTCCTGACCCACGCCCAGCTCGTTCTGGAGCACCGCCAGGACGATGTCGATGGGGTTGCCTGCCACGTAGCGCGGGTTTTGGTTGCTCACCTGATAGCCGTTTTCAAGCCACGAAGCGCCGATGGGTTGTTGCGCCATGGGACCGCCTGGTGTCCACCAGAGCGGGCCGCCACGCAGCCAAATCTGCATTCCTTGGATAAAACGCTGCACATCCGCGCACTGAATAGTGATGCGGCCGTCCGTGCCTTGGCCCACTTGAGTAATCTGCATGGTTTGCAGAGTGGTGAAATCGCCCAGCGCAAGCCCCGGAAAGCCCTGCTTGAGTTGCACCATCCTGCCGATCAGCACATCCTGAGCCGCGAGGCCCTTGAGCGTGCCATTCGGATCGATGCAGGTGACGGTCATGCTGCCCAGCGAGGATTGCCCCTCGAGCTCGTTCACGGACTGGCTGGCTCCCTGCGGAATTTGCAGGTAGGGAATAAGAGTCGGAGTATTGCCGAGGGAAAGCAGCAGGCCGGGATTTGTCGAGACCAGATAAAACCACGCTGTTGCCGTGAAGGCTGGCCACACTTCAAATTCGTAAGGCAAATCGCGCGAGGCCAAGGAATACGAAAGCAACGCGCCATCACCTGTAGTGGAGCGCACGGTGCGCTGGCTGGTGATGAGCGTGGTGAGATAGGCATCGAGGCTGCCATACACGCTAGCAAAGTAATCCGCGACCCCTGAGATATTGTAGAGATCGAGCAGCGCTCGGAGCATGCTCCAGCTCTGTTCCTGCGAGATGCTGAGAGGCGAGCCTGAATAGCCGCCGGCAGAATCATTGAAAAACTTGAAGCCGTTGAAGGGAGTGAGCTGCTGGTAAGTTTCGTTGTAGGAGTTCGTCGCGGCAGATAGCAAAATCTGCTGATTCTGAAGCATGAAATTTTGGTCTACGAACTCCAGGCATTGCAGCGCGAGGTCATCGCGGCCGATGGCATGGCAGAAAAGCGCTGCCCAGGTGCCGGCGGCATCACAAGCCTGGCTGGTATCAAGTCCGGCGGGCGGTGTCGCTGCGGAGCCTGCGCCCTGGGCAAAGTGGCCGGGCACGCCGCCGCTCGGGGGGATGTAGAGGTTGTCAACAACTTTCGTGGCAATAACATCCGCGATAGTCAGCAATTGCGAGGCCGTGGCGTTCAGCGAAGCCGCCTGTGCGGACGTGATCAAATTGGTTTTCTGAAGCTGAATAGCCGCGGTCGGGAGAGTCGCGGCGCTGCGCATGAAAGCAAAAAAGAGGTCGATCTGGTGTTCGGTGGAAACGCGCTGCATGAGACCGGGCACGAACTGATAGCCCGGATTCTGGTAGGTTCCCCAGCCAAGATAAAACAGCCCGCTCGTGAGGTCGGAGGCTGTGGATTGCAAGCTGAGCAAGAAGTTGATCATGCGCTGGAGGTAGAGCGCAGGGCTGAAGTCCTGCGTGAGTTGCATGTAGATGCAGTAGGCGTAACACACCCAGGCCATGGCCCCGGCGCGGATGTAAGCCTGGTCCACCAGGCCATAGTAAGTGTCGTAGCTGAAAGCAAGAGAATTCGTGGGCTGCACGTTCCCCGCCGAGAAGTTGTCAAAGTAAAGGTCTCCCGGTGCGTTCAATGTGACCACGAATCCAGTGATCGAGCTCAGCGTGTCGCCCGCGAGCGTCGAGATGAGCTGAGCGAGGTTGATGAGGTGGAACCGATAAAGGCCGCTGCCCGGTCCGACAGCGACGGTGATGACCGTCCCCGCCAGCGACGCCGCTGCAACGGCCGCCGAGGTTACCTGTACGCTTGTGACTTTGCCGCCTGCCGTCGTAACCCCGATGGCGAATTTGAACCCGACCGCCTCCACTTCCTTGTGCTCAAATTGGACCTGGTTATCGGTGGTGTCCGGGAAGCCGCCGCCAGAATAGGTGAAGGTATCGTTGGCGGCAGTGGCGTGGAAATCGACCACCAGACCGGTGCCGTAAGGTGGCTCTGTGGGGTCATTGACATCGGTTACGGAGTCAGCAGAGTTGCTCTTTGTCCATCGGCTCGCCGATTCCCCATCTTCACCATTCTCGAAAATAATGGAAGCAAGGTAGCCGGGACTGTCGAGAATCGCGTCGAGCTGCTTGATGATCCGGGCGGCGGCGACGAAGTTGCCCGACCCCGCAAAAGCGATAATCGCCAGCGCGCAATCGTAGATGTAGCTGCGGTTTTGCAGCGCGGCCCCCTCTGTCAGGGTGGGATCCGGGAAATAAAGCGGATCGGAAGTGGGCACGACAAAAGAAAGTGGCAGTGATGGAAAAGCCCAATCAGCCGCCAGCGATGTGCAAACCTGCGTGGGACCCTTCACCGGGTCCACGTACATCACATGCACCGTGGGAGTGCCGGGATGCAGGACCAGGCTCGAGCCGCAGCGCGCGTGGAAATCATCCTGCACGATGATGGGGATGTTGTCTTCCTGCAAATATTCGACGTCCGTCTTGGCGTAGATGCGCGCAAAATAATTCGAAAGCTTGTAGCCCACGCCGGTGTTCGAGTGGCAGATCCAGCCTGCGGGCAGGGTGCTGAACGACGACCCTGGGGCTGGCTGCGCCACGCTGGTCGGGTAGAGCACCGCTATCACCACACCCGCTCCAAGCACTTGCGCGCCCCAATAGCCGTACAAGCCTTGCTGAACGAGCAGTGATTGGAACTGTGATGGCGAAGGACACTGCCCTTTCATTGGGCCGCTGGTGTAAGCCCCTGTCCCCACCGCGCTGCCTTGGTAATAGAAGATGTCGGTCTTGCTGAAAAGATCGATGCGGTAATTGAGCATGCTCTGCTGGGGATTGAAGAGATAGCCGTAGATCGTCAGGCCCGCCAGCACGGGATAAGTCACCCCGTTGATCACGGAGCCGCTGGGATTGGCGTTGTACATCTGCTGGTAGGAGGCGCTGATCTGCGCGCTGCTAACTGGCAGGACAGGAGGAAAAAGGTTCCCGAAAGGAAGGCCGATCGGCGAGAGGTCTATGGGGCAGCCGTCGGGGCCAAGCTGGTCATCCATTCCCATCATCAATATGCCGGGTGGCACCATGCAGATGCTCTCGCAAGCAGTCTGAGCAATCTGGCTGAGGTCATTCTGCGAAACGATGCCACACTCAATGAAGGGCGGCGTGGTCGGTACGCACGGCGCCCCGGGCAGCGAGGTCACTGGGAAGCCCGTCTCGAGAGCATTCGCTTCCCAGCCATTCACCAGCTTCAGTTGGCGCGAATAGAGCCAGGCCAGCGACTGGGCGGTGTCGCCGTAGAAATCGCCGGGATAGTATTGGCTCACTGTGGGCATAATTTCACAAAATAGTGAATAGTAAATAGTGAATTGCGATTTCAGGAATAGCCGTGTGGTTTCTCAATTCAGCATTCACCATTCACTATTCACCATTCTTAGGTCCCGTACAGCCCAATGCCGTAGAGTATGACGCCGTAGCCGCTGAGCATTGTCGCTGCCTCAGCCGAGGCGGTAAAGCTGGCGATGGCGATGGCAAAGTCCGCAATCTCGACCGTATAGTACGCCTGCTTCTGCGGCTGCGCCAGCGCCAGTTGCCAGGTTTGGTTGCCCTGAATCATGGAAATTTATTCATTGAATCATCGGGTCATTGCGTCATTGCTTTTCAATGGCTCGATGTCCCAATGGCCCGATGGCTCGATACTGCTGAATCCTTCTTCACGACACCACCTGCCGAAACTTCAACTTAAAGCTGTACAGTCCCGGCGATTTGTAGGCCGCCGTCCAGTTGGAGTCCTCCAGCCAGTAGTTCGTAAAGTTAGGGAGCGAGGCGTCCGGGTAGTAGCCGAACTGCCCACCGCCGAGCGCGAATTGCATGAACTGATTCCATGCCTGCACGTCCGCGCCGATCGCCACCCAGTCCATCTCGAACTCGAGGAAAGTCTCGATTCGCTCGAGCACAGCCTCGCGCACTCCGGCGCTCGAAATGTTGTCGTGCCGGACCGCGTTGTACTCGTATGCTGGCACCTTGCGCGGCGGGCGCAGAAACGTCAGAGTCGTTGGGCCGGTTCCTGGATCGTAAACTATCTTCGGGTTACTCATCGTGTTTGGCTCGAAATAGTGAATAGTAAATAGTGAATAGTGAATTGAACGTTTGCCGGTTATGGCTCTCAATTCACCTGTGTACGGCCGCGTGGGCCTGCAAGGTCCGCGAGGCGATCTTCGTCAAGCCTTGCAAAATGCCCGCCGCTAAGCTCTAACAATTTCGTGACGACTACGGAAAGTTCCATCACCGAATTCCTGAGGTTTCTGATTTCTGCGCCGAACTGCGTCTGTTTTTGTAAAATCAACTCAATATGCCTATCGATTTCACCAGGCGTCATTCTGCATCCCTCTCTCAACTGCTTAGCCGGATCATTCACCATTCACTATTCACTATTCACCATTCATAATTTACCCCGCCGCATACGGACTCTTCTGCACGGTTGTGGCATTCAGCGGCACGCCACGCTGCACCGCAGTGTTGAGCGTGGTCGCAAGCCACTGCCCCGCCTGCGCCTCGCCCACCACCATGACCGTGAGCTGCCCGCTGGGGGGATTCAGCGCGCTGGCTGCGCCAGGTGCGAGACCGTAACCGCCCAGTTGTGGAGCGCCGCCGCCATAACCTCCCTCGCTCCCGCCGTAGCGGGACGCGGCCGCTCCGCGACCGCCTCCGCCGCCACTAGGCATCGCGGCTGCTGCTGCGCCCGCCACACCAGCAATCGCGCCCCATTCCGCCGCCGCTTCAAAATCCGTCGCCGCTGCGGCCGCCGCGTCTGGATCGCCGAAAAAGATGGCTTGCGCCAGGAACCAGAGGCCTTGTGCCAGGGCGTTCAATGCGCTTACCCCCGCCTGCTCCGCAATCGATGCCAGCGCGGCTTTTGCGGCCTGTTCCATCGCCTTGCCGGTATTCTCACCGTAAATCGCTGCGGCGATTCCAGCCCTCGTCGTGGCGTCGCCTGTCTCCATGAAGGCATCGACAGCCACCACCTGGAAGGTTTGCATCGCGCTTTGAACCGCACTGATCGATTGGGTCGTCTCACGCGCCCAGGTCTGGATGCTGGGCGTCAGCTCATTGACCATATCCTTCGACACCAGCCCGGCGACGGTGTCGAATTCCTGGAGCGGGGTGATGAGTTCCCGGTTCAGGTCGGCCGTCATGCTCGGCGCTGCCGATGTGGACTTGGAGGTCTTGTTGGCCATGGCGAAGATAACTCCTGGCGGACGGTCAGCCAGTTTAGCCTTCAGCTCTCAGCCATCAGCTATCAGCAAGCTGGTTGCTGAAAGCTGAGATCTGACGGCTGACAGCTTTTACCAGTAAATGTGTCTTGCCGTACTTTCATCTGCGTAATCTGTGTCCTCTGTGGACAACAACGCTGCGGTTGCCGCGGCGTCAATGCGCCAAAGCGCCACCGCGCGACATAACATCTCGCTTGGCGTCTTCGCGTACCATCGCGCCATCTGCGCCGCTGCCCTCAGGATGTCCTTGTTCGCTTGCACGAAAGGCGTCCAGGTCCTGGCCGTTTGCCAGAACCTGGCCTCGCAGGTACTTCAGAATGAATTCAGCGTCCTCTTTGGGGAGCCAGTTGGGATCGAACTGCGTCAGACCCGGATTAAGGCAAGGCTTAGGGTCAACAAAAGCCTCATTGAGCATCTGCTGGTCTTCGTGGACCAGCAGCAGCGTTTCGTCAGCAGTCAGCTCCGGTCTCACACCCACGCCGACCAGATCCAGTTTTTCCCGTAGCTCGCGCGGCCACCCGGTGCGGCGGAGCGCCCAATAAAATTTCGTGGGCCGCCGCAGCACCACCCCATAGCCGCTCTTGGGAAGGACCACGCGCCTCGCTTCTTCGAAAGCGCTATCTTCCGCGAGTTTGCGGAAGTCGTTCGCACTGGCAACTCCATTTGGTTTATTCATCACAGCCTCGCAGAGAAACCGAATTTTGCCATTTGCCTTTTGCCATTTGCCATTTGACCTGCGCGTCCACGAAAAGCAGATCAAAATTCAAATGGCAAAGGTCAAATGGCAAATAGTCTCTCTACACTTGCCGCCACGCCATCCCCACCTGGTCACCAGTCGGGCGCGTGGAATCCGCGACGCCCTTGAACTTCACCCCATACGTTGTCTCCTTGCCACGCTGGAAGGGCAGCTTAATGGCCTCTGCCTGGTAGGCTTGGTAGAGATGCGAGACCACGAACTTTCCCGTCACATCACGACGCGGAGAGATCACGGCGACGCCGATCTTTGGCACAGGAACAATGCCGCCGAAGGTGATCTGCTCATACGACTGCGCGCCGGAGGGCTGATTGGTGTCCGTGCCCGTCGTGAAGGTGCCCGGGGGAAAGAAGTTGGTCAAGTTGGCAAGGTTCGACTGCTTGATCGTGACGTCGATCTCGTAGGCGTCGGCAGTCATCACCACATCGATGGGAGAAGAGACTTGGTCGGCTCCAATCTCTTCGTACTTCGGCGTCAAGGTGGAAGTGATGGCGCCTTCCGTAGCGCCGGCGCAATAGGCTCCGTACGCGCCCACAAACAACCATGCGGCAGTGCCATCCGTGATGGGCGGGCCAGGGGCGCTCGGCCACGCCGGCGCCGTTGAGCCGGAGGTCCCCGCGGCGAGGCACAATTCCGTGTTGTTGCCGGAGTCTTTGATCATCTGGCCGACCGTGTAAGCGGTCGTCGCTGACCACGCCGCGAGACCGGCCGGCTGTGCCGGCGAGCCGTCTGGCCCGATCACCAGGCGGTTGCCGTGGGCAGGCTCGGGCACGTAGAGCCACAAGCGGCCCGGACCTTGGTGGATGCTTGAAGCTGATACTGGTGGTGGCATATTCAACAAGCTTTCAGCTCTCAGCTATCAGCTATCAGCGAATCGCCGCCAGCTTGCTGAGAGCTGAGAGCTGACGGCTAATAGCTTCTTTCAGGTCTCCTCGACCTCCACAATGATCGACATCGTCGCCGCCATAGCAAAGCCGCTCTGAGGTCTGCGGCGAATTTCTTCAAACGTGTGACCTTCGGCAAAAATCTTCATGAGCTTCCCGCTCGCGAGTCCGGGCGAGAGCGCACCGTTCGGAAAGGGCGGCGAAGGTAAGGGAAGATTCGTGAGCAGGAAATCGCCCGGCGTCGATTCCCAAAGGGTGTCGAGCACCGCCCGCACGGCTCGCGCGTAATCCTGGCTCATCTCGGCCAGGGTGTTGCGATCCTGATGCGTGACGGCGATTACGCAGGTGAGCCGCATCGTCTGGTGCAGCGTACAGTTTGCCTCTTCGTCGAAGGTCACCGTATCGGGGGTCAGCAGAATCGCCGGGAACTGCTGCACCGGGAGCAGCGCCAAATCGTATTCGGCGAAGGGCGCGTAAGAGCCGGGGACGCCGGAGACGAAATCCAGCGCCGCCTGAATATCGCGATTCACCACAGCGAGTAGTTGACGAACTACCTGCTTTGATAGGCCAGCGTTGTAGTAGGAAATCCAAGCCATCGCTAAAAGTCCAGAAGTCGAGAGTCGAAGGTCGAGGAGTTCAGAGCTTTTGCCTTTCGACCTTCGACTTTTGCCTTTCGACCGCCCTTGCGGGAGCAGCCCGAAATGCGACTTTTCAATTCACCATTCACGATTCACCATTCACCATTCAAAAGACCTGATTCTTCGAAAAGGCCTTATCCTCGCCTCGATCGGAGGCGGTCGAGCGGTCTGTCTCGCCGCCGGCGGTGCCGCCCAAAAGGGGTTCGATTTCGACGTGGCGCGCCAGGCCGCTAAACAAGGCATCGTAGAGGCCTTCCTTGATTTCGTTGATCTGCCGCTCGAAACTTTGCCGGTGCGAGCCTGCCAGCGAATACTCGCCTGGCTGGAGCGTGACGTCCCCCTGGAGCGCGTCACCGAGGTCGGCGATCGCGCCATCGCGGTTGAGCGCGCGCAGAAAATTCCCGGCGTCCACCGTAAGTGCGAGGGTGTCCGGGTCGATCAGCCGCGCCAGGAATGCGCTCCGTATCCTCGCCTTGCGGTCGTCGATCCAGTCCTGGATCTGCGTGTCCTGAATCGAATTGGCCGCATTCCGCACGAAGCGCGGAAAGGCGGTGCAAACATCGTCAACGGTGCAGTAGCTCATAAAAAGTTGAAAAGTCGAGAGTCGAAAAGTCGAAGAGTAAGAACTTTCAACTCTTCGACTTTCGACTCTTCGACTCCCCTCCTAATACTCCACATGAACGAGCACAGCAGTGACGCCCGCTGGCGTGAAGATATAGATGTTCGTGGTATCAAAGCCGGCCGCCACGCTCGAGGTGTCCAAACTGCAAGCTGGAGCATTGGCTCCGCTCGCTATCCCCGTGAACCACACCCGCCTTGGGATGCGCGGCAAACCGTGCGGCACGGTGTTCGTCGCCGCTGCGGTCATGCCGGTCACATCCAGGGTGGCGAGTGCAGGCAAATAGCCACGGTTGTCCACAACCAAATCTTGGTTCGCCGTACTCACTGCAATTGACATGTTTCCTCCGAAAAAAGCATCCAGCCTTCCCGCCGCGGCGGGTCAGCTATCAGCAAGCCGTCTTTGGCTGAAAGCTGATAGCTGATAGCTGATAGCTGCTCTTCTACGCCGTTGCGTTCAGCCACAGGTACGCCGCGTTGGCTGCAATCACCTGCTGCGCGTAATACTTCTTCACGCGGATGAAGTCCGACTCGAGCGAGAGCTCACGCCATCTCAGCACTCCCGAGCGCTTTGCCCAGAAGAAGGTGTAGCCGAAGCTGGGCACGCGGAGGCCGGGCCGTGGCGGGCGGTAGAACAGCATAGCGTTCTTGCCCATGATGTAGCCGAGACTGTCCGCCTCACCTTCATTCGAGGTCTGATAGAGTGCCGCGGCGACCAGCACTTTCTCGACCTTGAACACCCGCGCCAGGTCCTGCTCGTCAAGCTGGTTGCGGGCGCCGTTGGCCGTATACTTCACACGGTCCAGGATGCGCGGGTGGTTGGCCAGCGCATCCAGCACCGGCTGCGAGACCAGCATGTAATTAGGGAAATCGCCGATCTGCTGCTGTAAGGTGCGGCGTGCTGCCAGGACTGTAGACACCGGGTCGGAGTTGATGTAATCGGACCACTGCGAAGTTGGAGTGCTGGCAAGGTTGCAGTTCTGGGTGATATTCGCAGTGGTGATGATGTTCGTAAAGAGGTTGATCTCCTCGTTGAGCGCGATGATATTGGTGAGCTTCTCGGTCTTCTCCACTTCGAGCTGAGCGCCGGGATCGGCCTGGTCGCGCTCGTCGTCGGTGATCGAGTCCTCCAGCGCGTGGCCATCGGCCATGTAGAACCCGCGCGCGTCCAGATCGACTTCGATCTGCTGGGCGCGCTGCCCGGCCGCGTAGGCGTCTTTGTAAGAGCGGAAATGCTGTTTCGAGAATTTGAAGAACACATCGTTCTTCTTCATCACAGGCACTACCGGCAGCACTTCCTCCGCCACAAATGCCTGATTGCGGTAGGCGATGCTGATCTGGGTAAGCGCCTCGTCAACGTGCAATTGGTTTAGACTGGGCATTTTTCCCTCCAAGGTTTCAGGTGCCAGGTGTCAGGTGTCAGGGAAGCCACTCCGCCTGGCACCTGACACCTGATACCTGACACCTGCTCTTCTTGCCCAGCGTTATCTAGCGCAACACGGCGGGCGTGTTGATCGGCGGACGAGCGCGCTAGCGGTCGCCCGAGAACAAGGGAATAGGGAATAGGGAATAGGGAACAGTTTCTGTTCCCTGTAACCTGTTCCCTAGCCTTTGTACGAGTACGGCATCACCAGCACGCGAATCACGTCGCCGGCATTCGAGGCTGCGTCGATGGCGATTCCGACGACGTTAATCATCGTGCCAGACTCGCTCACAGCCTTGATCTGCCCCTGGGCGTTGGCGATGTTCACGTAGGCGCCGCGCGTGATAGCGCCCGACGCCACCACCCGCGAGATGCCAAACAGGCGCGTGCGGATGTTGCGCCCCAGCCCGCTCGCCGGAATGACGCCCGTGGGCCAGGCAGTGCCGCTCACCAGGTTGTACTGCCCGCCCGAATAGTCAGCCGCGGCGTCAGGCAGAATCGATTCCTGGGCTACCCCGAGGAATTGCCCGTTGGCCCCACTCGGCACGTTGCACCCGTCGGCGGACACCGAAGTGTCCGGCGCCAGGCAAGTGAATTTCCCGATCTCAATGTTGTAATTGAGATGGTAACTTTGGTCGATCGCAGTAATGTCGCTCATTCAAATTCTCCTCTTGGAAAAAGAGTCAAGGGTCGAGAGTCAAAGGTCGAGAGTCTAACTTCTCGACCCCTCGACTACTCGACTTCTTCTTCGGCTGCTTCCGAGACTGTACTAGGCCGTTGCTACCGAAGTCCCCGTGGTACCGGACTGATTCACCGGAGGCCTGCCGGTCGCCATATTCGACAGCACAGCGGTGATTGCAGCGGTCACGCTTTCCGTGATTTTGGCAAGATCATCGTCGCTGATTGCAGAAACGCTTGCCTGTTCTTCCCATTGATCGGCGGCGGCCAAATCAGCGTGTCTGAGTCCTTGCTGTGCGGCAGCATGAGCTACCCCGACCGCGTTGAGAAGAGCAAGGTTGGCGGCATTCTGTGCGTCGGTAAGGACCTTCGTCTGCGTTGCCAGCGCCGTGTCAAACAAGAGTTTGAGATTCGCCGGCCAAGCTCCTCCGAGGCAAGCCTCGGGCGGCGCCGACGGTGTGTTTACAGTTCCATCTGCCATGGTTTCTTCTCCTTTTCCGCGCTTGGGGGGCGCGGACCCCGTGATCAAATCAGAAACTAGAAATCAGAAACTAGA
The DNA here is from genome assembly GCA_049698675.1 of Terriglobia bacterium. Classification (GTDB taxonomy): domain Bacteria; phylum Acidobacteriota; class Terriglobia; order UBA7540; family UBA7540; genus CAVROP01. The sequence continues at coordinate 2,862 of JBAVYG010000629.1, read as the reverse complement.
AACTGGCCAAGGGTGCGACCTTCCCAGTTTCCAATTCCCATTTTCCAATTTCCGCTTTTTACTCTTCTTCTTCACTCGCCGCTTCGGACACGGCCACGATCTCTTCCGAATACTCGCGCCACAGGTCGGGCTTGTGCTTGGTGATTTCCGAGAGCGCCACGCTCACCGAGCATTTGTTCTCTTTGGCGTAGGCATTCACTTCCGCCATCAGCGCCTGCTGCGCCGTGGTGGCCTCGCCGCCTCCCGCATGCCCATGGCTTCGTAGATCCACCACAGGCCGGGCTTGCTCGACCAGCGCGCTGAAAGCCGCTGCATCTGAAAGCGCCAGTTTGAGAGCGTGGGCGCGGTTTTTCGGCAGCACCTTGCCCGCTTTCACCGCCGCGTTCACTTTACGCTCCGCTTCCTGCGCTTGTAGGATGGTGGAGAATCTCACGCGCCCGGCATCCGCCAGCTTGCCGGCTTCCGCCAGGTTGATCTTGCCATCGTGGATGCTCTCCGAGAGTGCGGCGAATTGGTCCTGCGCGGCCTCAGTCCCGTCACCTTCGCCGTTGCCACCCTTGGGCTCCCAACCCTCGGGAGCGTCAGCAACGCCGATCAACTCCTCACCGTCGAACACCCCGATCTTGCCTTTGTGACTGTCGGGCAAGTCATGCTTTTCGAGGTGCGCGTCGGTGAGGCACTTCAACTTCAGACTCTTAGCCATTGTCGTCTCCTTTGCAGACAAGGATCCAGGATTCAGGATTCGGGATTCAGGTCCTGACCCCTTACTCCTGCCCGCTGAATCCATTCCTGGTTGCTGGTAAGCAACCGAAACTTGATTTACCGGACCTGGTACATGCAACTGTTGCAGGCTCACGAAAACCCGGTCTGGCGTTTCTCCTGACTCCTGAATCCTCTCGCCGCGGCGGGCTGAATCCTGCATTTCGCAAAGATGGATCTCGGGCAGTTCCTCGAGAAAGGGCTTATTAACCAGCGCTACGGAGGTCAGTACGGTCCCTGCCGTCTTGCCGGTCACTTTATCCTTCGCTCCCCAACGGATGGCCGGCGAAATATAGCGGTATTCCCGATTGGCAATGAGCTGCCGCGCGCGCTCCGTGGGCTCGTACCAGCCCCAAAGAATGTAGCGCATCGGGTGATCGGATGATCGGGTGATCGGGCGATCCGTTGATGAGCCCGTTCGTTCACCCGATCTCCCGATCTCCCGATCTCCCGATCCGTTGAAGGCTTCCGGTTCATCGAGCTTGGTGACCCGCCCGGCTGACAGCACGGGTCCCCCCGTCCCAAACGGAGCTTCCGAGGCATGCTCGTAATCTACATTGATCTCGCCCGTAGGCTTTTTGGTGAAGTTCTCCCGGATTTGTTCGAGATCCTCGAGCTCGATCGAGAACTTCTTTTCCGCTCCGCCCCAGGTCCCCGTGACGGCGATCGGAATCCGAATAAGGCCCGTCCCCGGCACATCGGCGAGCAGCGCGACAAAACGTGGAAAGGCTGAAGTGTGAAGGATAAAGTCTGAATTCTCCGGTCTTACTTTATCCTTCATACTTTCCACTTCAGAGTTTGTGTCTGGCCAGTCCATGCCCTCCGACTTATAGAGCGCGCGCAATTTCCGCTTGGCCTCTTCCTTGCCCGGACCTTCGTAGGCATTGCCGCGATAATTCTTGTAAAGCGCAGCGAAAGCCGCGCCCATCAAGCCATGGTCGGGCTTCCCATGCCGCTTTACCTGAAGGTGAAACGTGGTCGCCTTCTCCGGATCCTCAACCACCAGGAAATCACTTGGCGGATAGCCTTCTTTCATCGCTGCCATGTTCAGCCTCTTAAAAGTTTGAAGTGTGAAGTCTAAAGGCCGACGTGCCCCAACTTTGTCCTTTACCCTTCAAACTTTAGAATTCAGCCTTACTCCACGATTTCCAGCGTAATATCCCCCTGGTACTGTTCGCCGATGCTGGAAACGATCTGCACCGCGATGGTGTGTCTCTTTCCCACCACACCGCCCGTCACCGTGAAAACCACGCCTGTACCCGAAATCGCAGGTGCTGGGTTCGAAGCGATGACTTCTGCGGTCGAATCCAGCCTGGTCAGATCGCTCGTAGCCGTCACCGCCGTGATGCTGGCGATGCTGTTGCCCGTGCCAATATCAGCGGCAAAATCGAGCGAAACCGCGAACTGTTCGAAAGGTGCTTTGTATATCGTCATGGGACTCGAAACTCGAAATTCGAAACTCGAAACTCGAAATCGGTCGATTTTCCAATTTCGGCCTTTCAATGCACCGGCGCCGTGCCGCTCTTCACCCGCCCTGCTTCCGCGGCTGTTTTCGCTTGGCCGGGCACGGCTCCGCTTTTGGCCTGCCCCGGCGCGGCTCCGCTTTTGGCGTGCCCCGGCACGGCAAACTCATGCCTCGGCAGGACGGTCAAACTGTAGCTCCGCAAACCAACAATTGCATCGCTGAAGACCAGTGTTTCCATATCGCCGCGCAGGGCAGCGAAAATCCGGCTCAGACTATCAAAAGTGGAAAGCGCTTCGGTATCGCTGCGCGAGGCAGCGAGGACACGCGTCAGATTATCGCTCGCGCTGAGCGCCTCAGTGTCGCCCCGCCCGAAACTTGCTGCTCGCGTCAGCAAATCAGACGTCGTGTTGTTCTCGCTGTCGCCCCGGATCGAAGCCGCCCGCCGCACGAGACTGTCGGAAACGCTGAGGGTTTCGGCGTCGCCCCGGCTCAGACCTTGCGAGCGCGCGATCGAATCCGCGACAGCGTTGCTTTCGCTGTCGCCCCGCCCGAAAGCTCCCGAGCGCGCAATCGAATCCGAGGCCATATTGGCTTCGCTGTCTCCCCGGCCAAGCTTCGCCGAGCGCGCAATCCCATCC
>JBAVYG010000628.1:0-5874 GCA_049698675.1 Terriglobia bacterium | reverse complement strand
CTAGAGGAGACCCTGATCCTGCTTTTCCTGGCACTCGATGCAATGGCGTGCCCAAGGCACCGCCTCCAGGCGTTTTACCTGGACTTCCCCTTGGCAGGACACACAGAGGCCGTACGTGCCGTCTTTGACGCGTTCCAAGGCTTCGTTGACCATCTGCAGAAGACGCCGGTTCTCGTCGCTTTGGTGGAAAAGGAACTCTTTGGTGTAGGAGTTGGCGGCCTTGTCGGCGATATCCTGAGTGGCTTCTTCGTCCGCCTCACGCCCGTCGCGCTCGGACTTCGTCACCAGTCGCAATAACTCGTCTTGCGTCGTGACCAGGCGCTTCTTGTAGTATTCGACTTTCTTCTTGTCCATGTCCAACCTTTTTTGCCGCCAAACGAGCTACAACAATTTAATTTTATGAGGCACCGTGCAAACTGTCAAGCATACGCCGTGCCACGACAGGGTCGCGTCAGAGTCCCGTCGACGGGCCGGCCCCGAAGGGGCCGAAGATCATTAGCCGTAGGTGAAATCCACGGGAACCGTCGTCCGTGGATGTTCGACCCCTACGGGGTCGAATATCTCTTGGCTCCTTGTCCGTAGGTTTCACCTACGGCTAGTGATCTTGTTCCCCTTCGGGGAACTTCGCGGACTTTGACGCGACCCTGCGTGCCGCGATTCAGGTCTCTCTAGAAGGCCTTTTGGGGTTAGAATGCATCGTTGCGGGCAAGGCAAATCGACCAAGGAGAAACACAATGCCGGGAACATACAAAATCACAGAGCTGGTGGGAACCTCACCCACGAGTTTTGCCGAAGCTACAAAGGCAGCGGTTGCGGAAGCGGCAAAAACGCTGCGGAACATGGATTGGTTCCAGGTTGTGGAGGAACGGGGCAAGATCAAAGACGGTGCGGTGGCGGAATTCCAAGTCACCATTAAAATTGGATTCAGAATCGAAAGATAACAGAATCCGCAAGTTCATCCGGGGGCGCGGGGAGAGGCATCCACCTGTTAGTGTGTCAGATGGCGATGGGCCCCGCCTTTCACATTTGCCTTTTGACCTTTGACTTTTGACCTGCCCGCTTCCCCGCCTCGTAGCGTTGCATGTAAGCGAGGCCTTCGGCAGCTCCGCGACGTGTTGTAGCCCTTGGGGGGAGAGGGTAGTAAATTCGAACTACCCCCCCCTCGCCCCCTTGGGGGAGAGGGTGGACCGCCGCCGGCGCTTTCTCCAGCCGGGGCGGGCCGGGTGAGGGGGCCGACTCAACGTCTTCGCTTAATCCGATTGAAAGACATCCGCCCGAACATTTCGTTGCGCTTTCTGCCGAAACTCCTTGAATGAGGGCCGCCTCGTGAAGAAGAAAAGGTGCGTCTTGCACCTGCAATCCGACGAGCCGAACCCCGCCATGGGAACGGAGGCTCCACGCAGCGCGCGGATAACGCGAGCCCATTGATGCTCGCGACAAACCCGGTCGTGAGAATACCAGATGCGGTCGAGACAGGTATGGGGTCGCAGGTAATCAATGTGCCAGTGAGGTCGCAGCGACAACTTCTGATGGTGCGCGACGCGGGCCCGGACACCTCCCGGCCCGACCGCGCTGCCCACGTAAACGTAGAAACCTCGGCGAAGCAGCAATGGGCCGAGCTTCCCTATTTGGACCGGCCCTTGTTGGGAACAGAAAAGGATTAAAGCGTAGGCGCCGCCTTCTGCTGTCATGATCGTTCTGCTCGTCGCTGTCGCCGCAGCCGCAGGCATCGGGTAAGTGCCCTTCAACTCTGAAACGCGAGTTTATGTGAAGCCTCGCTTGCCGGCAACTTCCAAATTCCGCTGTACAGTAAGAGATCAACTTGCTTCTGGTGTCAACACTCACGGTGGCTTATTCTTATACTCCCTTCGGCTCTGTCATGCTGAGCGCAGCGAAGCATCTCGCCCTGCTGTTGCTCGGCAGAAAGGTCCAGAGCGAGATCCTTCGCGGAGTTTATCCTGAGCGGGCAGAGCGAGATTCTTCGCTGCGCTCAGAATGACAGCGAAGGACTCAGCATGAGAGCGAAGGGCTCAGAATGACAGCGGGGAAGCATTTTCCGCAGGCTGTTAAGCCTGGAGAGGAGGTAGCAAAGCGAAATGCACATTCTTGACCAGTTTAAACTCCAGGGCAAAATCGCCCTGGTGACAGGTTGCAGGCGCGGAATCGGAAAGGCCATGGCTTTGGCTCTGGCGGAGGCCGGAGCAGGTATTATCGGGGTCAGCGCCTCGCTGGAGGAAACCGGCAGCCAGGTGGAACGGGAGGTTCGGGCGCTGGGCCGCGACTTCCGTGGTTATGCCTGCGATTTCAGCAACCGCAAGGCTCTTTATGCCTTCATCAAACAGGTGCAGGCCGATTTTCCAGCCATCGATATCCTGGTGAACAATGCCGGGACCGTTTTGCGCAAACCTGCCGTCGAATACCCTGACGAATACTGGGATAAGTTGATTGAAGTCAACCTCAGCGCGCAGTTTATTCTGAGCCGGGAGATGGGGAAACGGATGGTGGAGAGAGGCCAGGGTAAGATCATTTTCACTGCTTCCCTTTTGGCGTTTCAGGGCGGCATCCTGGTTCCGGGCTATGCGGCCAGCAAGGGCGGTGTAGCTCAACTTGCCAAGGCCCTGGCGAACGAATGGGCGGGGAAAGGCGTCAACGTCAACGCCATTGCGCCCGGTTATATCAACACCGATGACACGGAGGCGCTGCGAAACGACCCGCAGCGCGCCTCGGCCATCTTGGCTCGAATCCCCGCCGGGCGCTGGGGCGAACCCGACGACCTCAAGGGAGCTGTTGTATTCCTTGCCTCCTCTGCCTCGAATTACGTCCACGGTACCATCCTCACGGTCGATGGTGGTTGGATGGCCAGGTAAGCCTTGGGAAACGGGCCGATGTTCTCACCGGGGGAAACCCTAGGCCCGCTCGTAGAGGAAAACGCCACAGCCTGTCATTCTGAGCGTGGATACCCGAAAGCGGCTATCTGTGATGTCAGAAGCGGGTACTGAAAGGGAGGATTGATGGGGCCGTGGCAGGCCCCGGCAGGGGCCCGCCGTGAGTAGCCGCAGGTTTGAACCTGCGGATAGCAAAGCCCCCCCCGGTCGCCCAACCCCGACGGGGTTGACCCTACGAAGGTTCGGCCCCTCCAGGGCCGGAACGAGCTCGCGGACGTTTGGATGAGTGATAAGAGTTGACACCGCCAGAGTACTGGATGTAAAAGGGGGCAGGTTGGGAAACTCGCTTGACGGGGCTTCCGCTGGGGAAGACGCCCCGCCAGAAGCCTGAGATTTGAGCGGGTGGGGAGGGTAACATGAAGGCTTTGGGGTGCAAGGCGGCAGTTTGGATAGGGCTGAGCGTGTTGCTGTCGGCTTGCGGCGGGGGTGGCGGTGGCAACCACCTAACCCTCCCCCCAGTCACCTACGTGCTCACCGTAAACTCAACCAACCCTTCGAGCGGCGTGGCGATCGCGGTTTCTCCCAACGACGTCAACAACGACGGAAACGGCACGACCAGCTTCACGCGCACTTATGACTCCGGGGCCACGGTGACTCTGACGGCGCCGGCCACGGCGAGCGGAAACCCGTTTTCGTCGTGGAGCGGATGCACGAGCGCCAGCACCGTGACCTGCACCGTGACGATGAGCGGCAACACCACCGTCACGGCCAACTACACCCAATCGACGATCACCTCGGTGACGGTGACGCCGAATACCGCCACCATTGGGACCGAGCAGCAGTTCACGGCCACGGTGGCGGGAACAGGCAGCTTCGCCACCACGGTGACTTGGTCGGTGACGGGACCTTCCACCTGGACAGGCAGCATCGGCTCCGTCAGCAGCAGCGGGCTTTATGAAACGCCCTACCCGGCTCCGGCTACTGTAACGGTTACGGCCACCAGCACTCAGGATACGACCAAGAGCGGCAGCGCGACGGTGACACTCCAGCCTCCGGCGACGGCGGCCGGCCCGGCGATGACGGTGGACGTCGGCAACCAGACCCATGCCATTAGTCCTTACATCTATGGCATGGATGCATACGGCTTTGTCAATTCCGTGGACGGGCCTGCCAACGTCACGATCCTTCGCTGGGGCGGGGACAGCACCTCCCGCTACAACTATCAGAATGGCAACACCAACTCCGCCAGCGACTGGTACTTCGAAAACCAGTCCAGCGTCTACGGCCTGCCCGGCCCGACGGAGACTGAGGCGGGCGAGTTCAACGACCTGGTCACGTTCGATCAGTCCATCGGGGCCATAACCCTGGGTACGGTGCCCGTGCTGGGCTGGGTGGCGAACAACACCGCCACGGCCTGTAGCTTCCCGGTGTCGACGTACCCCAATCAGCAATCTGTGGACACCTCCCGCGAGTGCGGCAATGGCGTATACCCGGAGGGGGTCAATGGCTGTACGAACTCTGCTGGGTGCGACATAACCGGCAACAATCCTGATGTCACCAGCCAGGCAGAGGGCCCCTCGTGGGCTGGCCAATGGGTGAGCTCCCTGGTGAACGCGTTCGGCACGGCGGCGAATGGCGGCGTGGCCATCTACGACCTGGACAACGAGCCCAGTTGGTAGGATGCAGTGCATCGCGACGTGCATCCCGCACCCTTCACCTTTGACGAGGTGACGCAGAACGGCATGGCCACTGCGCTGGCCATCAAGACTGCCGATCCGACCGCCCAAGTGAGCGGTCCGGTGATGGACTATTGGTGGGATTACTTCTATTCCAAGAAGGATGTCGAGTCCGGATGGAGTACGGGCCCGTGCTATGAGCCGTGGAGCAATCCGGTCGACCGGGAGGCACACGGAGGCGCCCCATTCATCGAGTACTATCTCCAGCAGTTCGCGGCCTACGAAAACGCCAACGCCATCCGCCTGCTGGACTACCTGGACCTGCACACCTATTTTGCGGCCGACTATAACGGCTCCTCCGTCGCCTTCACCACCGCGGGAGACACCGGAGAGCAAGAGGCGCGGCTGAACTCGACGCGCGTGTTCTGGGACCCGACGTATACCGATCCCAATTACCCCCAACCGAACTACATCACCGATTCGAACTACACGACAAGCTGCTCGACCCCGCTGCAGGCTCCGCAAGTGGTTCCGATGATGCTGAAGTGGGTTGCGAATGATTACCCCGGCACCAAGACTGCGATCACGGAGTACAACTGGGGCGGGCAGGAGCACATCAACGGCGCACTGACGCAGGCGGATATTCTCGGCATCTTCGGGGAATACGGCCTCGACTTGGGTACTCTCTGGGGCGTTCCGGACGCATCGCAGGTCCCCGGCCTGATGGCCTTCGAGATCTACCGCAATTACGACGGGAATGGGTCGCAGTTCGGGAACACAGCTCTGGCTTCGACCAGCATGGCCCAGAGCCAGCTCTCGGTGTACGGCGCGCTGCGGTCCACAGACCAGGCGGTGACCGTGGTGGTGATCAACAAGACTTACGGCGATCTGACCGCGACCCTCTCGCTGGACAACCTGACACCGAACGGCGGCTCGGCGCAAGTGTTCCTCTATAGCAACGCCAACCTGGGCGCAATCGTGCCGCAATCCCCCCTGACGGTGACGCCACCCTCCGGGGGCGGAACGGCAAGCACCATCAGCACCACTTTCCCCGCGCAGTCGATCACCCTGTTGGTGGCGCCGCAGTAGTAAGCGCCTCTCGCGCCGGGCCTCCGTGGTTAATGCAATCGATTTCTTAACGCCTTCGTAAGCTTTGGGAAACGGCGCCTTTACCACCCCCTTGCCCCCTCCTAAAATAGGAGGGGACCTAGCCCGCATTTCTCACCAGCTTTCTGGGATCGGCTTCGAGGGCGCTCAGAGCGGAGACTGCGGCCTCACTTTGAGCCAGTAGCGTCGAAAAAGCGCCTGTGGAT
>JBAVYG010000627.1:0-8748 GCA_049698675.1 Terriglobia bacterium | reverse complement strand
TTCAGGTCATCGCGCACGACTTCCATGCGGCAGGTGTTTTTCCTCGGCAGCGCCTCGTCCGTCTGAATCGGCACGAGTTTTACACGCCAGTCCAGCCCGCTCGCGCTGATAGCTTCCTCAGTAGTAGTAGGCTGCTCCAGCTGCTTTCCCTTCTCACGCCAGGGGGTTTGCCGTAACAAAACACCTCGCCAACGTTGTCGGGCATAACCCCCTCACGTCAGTTCTCAGTCCTGCGGCAGTTCGTAAGCTACGACCAACCAGTCCTCCTACCAAACAACCGCTTGCCTGATGTTGCTCATAGCCGATTGGTTGCGCAGAGTCTACAAGCCATGATGGCATCTTATGGCCGAGGATATCCGCATTCGGGTTGGGCGGAGATTGCGAAAGCTTCGAAAGCAACAAGGTTGGACACAAGTCCAGATGGCAGAGCGATTCGGGCTGGATAGAAGTTATTTGGCAGATGTGGAGCACGGAAAAAGAAACATCTCCATCGTCAACTTGGAAGTCATCGCAAGGGGTTTCGGGCTGACGCTTTCCAGATTTTTGACCAAGGTTTAGGGTTCAGCCCGATTCGTTGGGAGCATGATGCCGGCGTTCCCCAAACCGGACCGAACGGCATCGTTTCTTTCTCTTGAGAAGGGGGCGGAAGCGCGTGAGAGGTGACACTCTTCGATCCTTGGCGGGACGAACTCTGTGGATTCTCAAAACCCTCAGGGCAGGCACTCAGAGTCTATGAGCTGGATTTCCGTCTTCGCGGCTTCGAAAATGGAAGCAGACCCATTGGCGCGGCTCCTCGGGGTCTCCCGTTGGAATTCTGGTTCCCATGCCGGCCCGATCACGGCGGGACCGAATCAGCTCACATTCTTCATCACTGGAATAGGACCCAAGCGGGCGGGGGAGCGTGCTTCCGAGATACTCCCTTCCGCTCCCCGCCCCGCGCGTGATCAGCAAAAAGAGAAGCCGGACGCCGCGATCGTAATTGGCCTCTGTGGAGGGCTGACTGACTTGCTTCCCGAAACGGCTATCGTCACGTACTCAAGCTGCCTCTCTGCGATGAATGACGGAATGCTCTGCCCTTGCGCCCCCCAGCTTTCCGCACAAATCACTGCACTATTGAATGCCCAAAATGTCCCTTGCAGATCCGTGATAGGCATCACGTCTCCACGGATAGCGACTACCAAAGATGACAAACTCCGGCTCGCGCGAACCGGAGCGCAGGTTGTAGACATGGAAAGTTATGAGATTCTGTCAGCAGCGCACAAATCCGGAGTCCCCGCCACAGTCGTCCGCGTCGTCTCCGATTCTCTTGACCGCAGACTCCCCGAATTCAACCGGGCACTGAACCCGGACGGCAGTGTGAATAATGGCAAGGCTCTTCGAGTGATATTGGGCTCTCCCATATTGACGGCACGCGCTTTCACGGCCAACAAACGCGCCGCTCGACACCTTGCGAACGCACTCAGTGTTGTTCTGTCCGCGGATTTTCCATGCCTTCAATAATTCGCCCATGAGCCTCAAGGTTCTTCCATCTCGGAACCGCTTCGACAGACTGACGTCCGGGCATGGCCGGATCCTCCTAACGTTGCTGTTGCTGTTCTCCCTCATTCTCGCCGGTCTCTTGCGCTTTGCAGCTTCTCGATCGAAAGACTCCAACCAATTACTCACTGAAGCGGATCGCCTTGCCTGGCTTTCGAACTGGCAAAGGGCCGGTGAGCTTTACGCTCGTGCGGAGGAACTTGCAATCCAGAAGGGTGACAAGAGAGACCAACTCTACGCTGCGTGCGTGCGCCTGCGGTCCAGCATAGGCCTGGAATCCGTCCCTCAGACTTCAGCGGAATTGACGCAGATTCTGCAAGATCCCATCGCCGCGAGTGATTCTCGATTGAGAATTCGCTGCTTGGCGACCAAGGGTGAAATCGAACGAGAGGACCATCCTGATTCTGCGTATCGAGCTTGGCAAGAAGTTCTCAATCTGGCGCAGGGTTTAGATGACAAGTCGTGGCAGGCGAGGGCGCGGGCAGAATTGGCCATCATAGAGTTCATGGACGGCAAAACCGCAAGAGCTAGCGATCTGCTCGCCTCCGCGCTTACCTCGGCCCTTGCGAGAGCCGACCTCCCGACCTTGGTGGTTTACGGGTCACAGGTTGGCAATGGGCTTGTCGAAATGGGCCGAGCCGGCGAAGCACTGGATTACTGCAACGCAGCTCTACACATTGCCGCAATGGTCAAAGACATCGGGTTCCCCTATCCTGCTTATGTCTGCAAGGCCCGAGCGCTTGCCTTCCTCGGCAGGCCGGACGAAGGGCGCGAGCTCCTAGTGCAAACCCTGAATCAAACCCGTCAGTTGCACGCGCCGCTGGAGGAGAGTCAAGTCTTAATCGCGCTGGGGCAAGTAGCGGCAGCGGCTGGGGACCGGAGGGCGGCAACTCAGTATTTCGAAGAAGCGGGTAGGCTGAGTCGAGCCAATGGGTTCATTCACTCCATCGCCTGGAGCATGTACGAAGCAGCAAAGGTCTATCGTGATGTAGGCCTATACGCTGACGCGGAGCGATGTGAAACGCAGGCGATGAACGCTATGCGCCAGGTCGCGGACGAATACCATCTTCCGCTCCACTTGGGCGTGCTTGCTGACCTGAAAGCCAAAGAAGGAGACTTGACAAAAGCTCGGGAACTCTATGACCAAGCCGCGGACGCCACCGAGAGCCTACTCGCAAACAGTCCGAACGAACAGATAAAGAGTTCGCTCATTGCTACGATGAGCGATATCTATAAGGGTGATTTCGCCGTGGCCGCCAGGTTAGGCCACACGGCAGAAGCGTTCAGGATTGTCGAGACAGCGCGCGGGCGTTCCATCGCCGATCTGCTGAGGCGGCCTCGATTGCAGGAGGGCGAGCTTTCCGATGCCCAAAAAGCCGCGAAAGCCGATTTCAATCTCCTCCAACGCACCTTGATGAAAACATCTGATCGTACGGAGCGAAGAGAGCTTCTGGACAAGCTGTTTCTTGCTGAACAATTGATGGGAGTGCGGACCCAGCCCGCAAATGCGATGCAGGACGCAACCCTTCGCGCCCAGCCTGTTGACCTCGCGAAGCTGCGAACCGTTCTACTCCCGGATGAGGTCGTGCTGGAATATGTTCTGGCAGACCCGACGTCGTTTTGTTTGGTCATCGACCGAAAGCGCGAGGTCATCATAGCGCTTCCGGCCGGGGGAACGGAGATTTCGGAAGCAACCGCCCGGTATCTGGGTGAAATCGAGGCAGCAAAGCATGACGATCGGGACGCAAAGAAATTGTACGACCTTCTGCTCCGCCCCGTCTGGCAATTGCCACAGACCACCCGATTGACAATCATACCGGACGCAACGTTATGGAGCCTGCCGATAGAGACGTTGCGCGGCCCGGACGGCAAATACGTTCTCCAGTCTCACACGGTTAGCTACGCCCCCTCCAGTACGGTGCTTTATTACCTCAGGACCCTCCGACCCCCGGTTGAGCCGCAAATGGCATTCCTCGGCATCGGGGCTGTTCCGTATGATCTTGAACCAAAGGACACCAGCACCGATCGCGGCATCATGCGCGCAGTCTCGCGTGGCATTTACGATATCTCGGGGGCACATCTCTATCGTCTACCAGCATCGCGCCAGGAGGTGATAGGGGCCGAACAATCGCTTAACCATCCAAACCGCAGCGTGTTACTACTCGACGCAAACGCAACAGAATCGAAATTCAAATCCGAACCCCTGGCCAATTTCAAAATCCTCCACTTTGCCGTCCACGGACTGGCCAGCCCACAGTTCCCAGACAGGGCAGCGCTCATTCTGGGACGAGACCCGAAGTCGAATGATGATGGCCTGCTTCAACTTCGGGAGATTACCCAGCTTTCCTTATCAGCAGACTTGGTGACGCTCTCGGCTTGTGATACGGCGACTGGAAAGCTCGAAGGTGAGGAGGGCATTTACGGACTCGCGGAAGCGTTCTTGCTTTCGGGCGCTAAGAGTGTGGTGGGGGCACTATGGAATGTGGACGACTCCGCCACGGAAGCCTTGATGAAGGACTTCTACACACACTTGGCGCACGGACAAGACAAAGCCTCCGCACTCCGGCAAGCGAAACTTGATTATTTGCAGCGGTTGGGTGATCGCCCACCGGTCTTCTGGGCGCCCTTCACTTTGGTCGGAGACGGTTCCGCGCCGATCATTTTCTGACCGAAGACCCACGCGCTCTCAAATAGGCGTTAACCCCTTAGGCAGAGAAAGAGACGCCGGACGGCTGGATTCCACCTGACGGGTTACCCGACACCGAACAAATTTCCGGTTGGCTACAGCCTGAGCTATCGAAGCAGGACCGTGATAGCCAGATAGAACACGCAATCGAGGTCATCGCCTTGGACCGGCTCTACTCCATCCATGATCAGGGTGAAAACGACACCCGCGCCATGACCGTACTTTGCCAGTCCCTGCTGCGCATCCGCGAGGGGAGCGGGCTGCACGCACGACAGTTCATCATTTCCACCTGCGACGATCGATTCTTCCAACTAGCGCGGCAGCGCTTCCGATATCTTGGCGACCGTCGGAGAGTCTATCGGTTCAGCTCGTGTGGGTTGGACGGGCCGCTCATCGAAAGCGCCTAACGAAGTCCACGTCATTCTCCGGCTTTCGAAGCACACAGGTTCCCACACAGGGTGCAGACCGGCTGTGAAACGCGTCCATTGGCACGGTTTCACTCTCGCGTGCGTCGCAGCGACTATTGAAGGTGTACAGCCCGAACGGAGAGGCTTAATTACCTGATCATTAAAGGATAGTAGCTCCACTCAACTCCCGGCAGCCGAATGCCCAGAAGGTAATGGCCGGAGGGGATGCGCGAAAGGTCAAGCGTGGCTTTCATCCTGGTCATGCTTTTCTCCACCGATGCTAGTCCTTTAGCGCTTGCAAGCGGCTCTCCGAGTTCTTCGCGAAAGACCGCGACTTCATATGTCCCTGCAGAGCTTCCTTCGGGGAGATAGAAAGACACATCATCAATGCCACGCCCGAGCATGAGCGGCCCTTCGCTGGGTTCCCGGCCTTGACCGCCACGCAACGTTAACCGGTTCCGCATGTCCGCGACGATGCGATTGTGCGCCGTGATCACAACAGGGTGGCTGGCGCGCAATTTCCACCAGCCGATAGCGAGGACCACGAAGATGACAGCCACAGTCATTCCTACGTAAGCTGCTTCCCGTCGCCATTCCACATGTTCGCGAAACTCGGTGTACTCCCGGAAACACGGGGTGCACGTGCCGAGGTGTTCGATCCAGTCCTTAACCTGTTCAGTCCCGAGTTTGCGGAGGGCTATGGCTCTTAGAATCTCGTTATCAGGGCATCCGGCGCGATCGGGGTTGGGAAACCCCCCTTCCTGCAGAACGCGCTGGTATGTCTTGATCAGTCGCGCCTCTTCTCGCTTCGTGAGCGCTTGATCACGCATTGGCCTCACTCCCTTCACTAGGCCGCCTCCTTGAGCCCTTCAGCTTCATAATGCGACTGCGGGCCTTTCCAATTCCCTTGTTGAAGAGAACCTGCGCACTGTTGGCCGTGGTTCCCAGGAAGCGTGCGACTTCTTTCCAGGAGTAGCCGTTCGTTCTCAGGAAGAACATGTCCCGCGGGCGCCCGGTCATATATTTCAGCAACTCTCTTACGAGCAACTCATCTTCAACTGTGGACGGGCTGCCGCGGGTGTGAATGCCACTGAAGGCATCGAGATCCTGGAGCGAGCCGACAAATTGAATTTTAGGCTGCCTTGCCACGTGCCTGTTAAGCCTGCGGACAAAGGCCACGTACAGGTAACTGTCGAGATTTCGAATCGGATTACCCGAGATTCTGTGTGCTCTTCTAGTTCTGGAAATTGCGAGCAGTACCGCCTCGAGTATGTCTGCGGCTATGGATGAATCCTGGTCGTAGCGCCGGGCATAAGAAAGCACGCGCGCCCAGTTTCGCCGCGCTGCATCAAGCAGATCTGTTTCAACCGTTGCCCCAGAGCCTTCCGATTGCCAAATCCAGACAGGTGGGTTAGCTCCGAAATCCCCACGCATGCTTGCCATTCAGCCTCTCCCGTCCCATTTCTCAAGGATCTTAACGTCCGTACAAAGACCCCAAACGATTTTTCCCCCTACTATAGAGATGCCCGCAAACTGTCTAAATCTTAATGCCTCAATTCTTTTTTTCAGGCCTTTAGTGCCCACACCCTCGGAGTCGTGCAGGCATACGCTGATGCACGCCTCTTAAGCATGACGCTCATTTCGGCCTCCCTCAATATGGGGCGGTGCGCACATGGAAATGCAGTCGCCTGACACTTCAGTACCAAAGCGCTTGCACAGGGTCGCATTTACCATCGCAGCCTGCACGACAGTCCCTGAAAACGCGCTGCACACCAACCTTGCCAGCCGCCTCCGCCGAGGGAAGCGGTCGTAACAGGCGCCCCGCGATGAGTGGTTGGAGCTCACTCACTGACCCGAGAGTATTTGTTGGACGACGGGCCATGAAGAGAGCGCTTGCGGAAGGGCAGGTCGTATGAAAGGCCAAGGAAATGGGAATGAAGACCACGGCCTGAGTGGGGCCGCAGCGGTGACGGATTCCAAGCGGGATCCGGTCGTCTGGAGCCCGGAACTGGATGCGATCATACGTGAGGGGTACGCACGAGGCTGGTCCGGCGCTCGGGAGGCGATCAACAAGATTCAGAGTTTGCATCCCAAGTGGCGCAGCCACAATGTCTGGGAACGAGCGAAAGAACTCGGTTTTGATCAAAAGTATGTCCGAGAACGTCCGCCCTGGTCGGCTGCGGACGATGCGTTGTTGCTCGATTTCGCGCAAGAGCAATCGGTAAAGACGATTGCTCGCTTGCTCCACCGAAGCGAGGCGACAGTACGGTGGAGGTTCGCAAAGTTGGGCGAGAGTTCCAGGGTCGGCGACAACTACACGCAGGAGGAGTTGGCGAGGGACTTGCGCGTGAGCCCGAGAACGGTACGCCGCTGGGAGGCAGCCGGGTTCCTGGAGCGCCGCGACGGGCGGATCACTCACGAATCATTAGAGGAGTTCTGTCGTAAGCACGCGTCAGAAATAAACTTCGACGCACTCGATAGGGAGATGCAACGCTGGCTGAAAGATGATGCGGGTTTCGTCCCGGCTCAGAAGCAGCCGAAGAATGGAAACGGGACCCTCAAACATCTTCAGAATGTAGGCGTGTGCGCTTGGTGTGGCCGTAAGACACGTGGGAACGCCCATGGGCGGCACGTCGAAGCATGTGCTCGAAAAAACGGTTCGAACAAGGGCGTGGAAGCGTCAGGGAGTCAGACGGCGGCTGCTCGTTCGCCTCCCGCCCCAACGACAAAGTCATCAGCCGCATAGCGCCATTCCTGGAACGAAGGGTAAACATCGAGTGGACGACTTGACCAATGCTCGTCCCAGTAAAACACCCAGTAGTCTACGGTTCGGACGCTTCGCGGATGCGCTCGCGCCTCATACACGATCGCCTCGAACCAGCCTTCCTTCCGGATGCTGCTGAAGAAACGATTCTCGCCCCACTCAAGAAGGGCTTTCCACCTCTTGGCGAAGTCCTCCGGAGAGAGCGTGTTACGAAGTACTTCGTCGCATTCAAGAAAACCTGGACAGCGGCGCCGCAACTCCTTCACCACAGCGCCAGGTAGTTTTGTATCTGACTCCAACAACGACCGCAGCCAGTAAGTGAAAGCTTCCCACTCCATATATTGCGCCACCGCTGCCGCGAGGCGCTCTGGACCAGCCGCCCTGGAGGCCTTGATAATCCGACGTTTGTCGTCTGCCATTTCGAATGCGTCGAGAACCTCGTCAGCACACTGCTCAGACGATCTTCTCCACTCCTCGAACGACGGGTAGGCCGAAGGACGCTGCCGTTTCCATTGCGCCTCGCAGTGTTGCCAATAAGCGCAGTCCCGGACGTAGACAGGATCACGAACCGCGTAGAACGTGACTGCCCGCAGCCAACCTTCGTCCTTGGCTTGGGCGAGCACATTGCTCTCGAACCATTCCAATATTCGCCTGTTGAGGCGTGGGTCCAGGTGCGTTATCTCGGATGTTCGGTCAGATCCCAAAAGCCCAGGGCAGCGTTCCTCGAGAACCTTCACGAGCCACGCGGGAGCGCAGCCCTCGGTTTCTGCGATCGCGCGCGCCCACAGGCTGAAGGCGTTCCACTCGACGTATTGCTGTCTCGCTTCCAGAAGGCGTTGCCACGGGATTCGCCTTGCCTGCCGGTCAGCTTCCCGGCGAGCCATCTCTGACACACATGTCTCCGCCTTACTGGTTCGCACCGTTCGCTGTTTCGGGCTGTCCACCATTATTGATTAACGCCTTTTCTGCATCAGGCAAACCCAGGCTCTCGGCGGGTTGGGGCGGTTAGATCCGAAAGAGCCTGAAACGAGCGAAAGGATTTCGAAGTAGGGCTCGACAGCGTAAACAATTTCTCTTGCGGTCCGTTGTGGCGGACCCGGGCCATCACGTTGTTCATCCGCGTTGCCAAGAAGACTCAGCCATAGGCCATCTTCTTCCAAATGGCGGTTTACGTTTTCAGCAAAGCTTTTCCGCTCTTTATCCGAACCCGTTGTATGAAAACACCCTCGATCGAATACAAAGCCAAATGGCGCCCCTTCAATATGGCTTGTGAGAATGTCACTGACCAAAAAGGCACATTTGGTATTGCCCTTCGAAGCTTTCTCCTTGGCCTTCTCAATTGCAATCTCTGAAGT
>JBAVYG010000626.1:0-8555 GCA_049698675.1 Terriglobia bacterium | reverse complement strand
GCTAACTCCAGGGACTGTTTTACACCCGAAATCAACGGCCAAAGCAAGATACAAGCGCAGACCTGTCTTTTAGGTCTGCGGCTTTTCAGATCCTATAGAAGCGGCGACCGCAATCGCGACCTGCCAGCAATTTCTCTAGCCCTGAGCCCGTGGGTAAGACCAAACGCCGGTAACCCAAAAGCCGCAGACCTAAAAAACAGGTCTGCGCCACTTGCTGCCGGCGCAAAACCGCGTTCATGTGAGTCTGATATTTCTTACCTCGCGAGCGGAACCACGCCGGGACATCGGCATCCGCGCGCACGCTGATCTGTTGCTTCAGCGGCGTCAACATCCGCAGGCCCCGCATGGCGCTCCATGGCCGGACCCTTCGCCGACAAATTTCAACCCGCTGGAACTGAGAGATGGCCAGACAGACTTCATGTCTCTTGACAGCCGGAGCAAGATAGGCTATGATTGTATGTTGAGGCTAGGCAGGAAGGTCATAGCCTGGCGGGAGAACGATGTCGCAGAACTACGACCCGCTCATGCACAGCTCGGGGATGTCTCAGGCGCGACGAAAAGCCCGCAGATTGGCTCTTCGCGCCACAGACAAGAAGTCATCCGTTGCAGGGGGAGTAAAAAGGAATTCTTCAAAATTGAACGAGCAACGCGGGAATGTCTATGAAAACAAAGGCGCTTAGTCGCCTAAACCGGGAATGTTGTTGAAAAGAAAGGTGGTTAATAGGTTGCATGGCGTAACTGGTAGGCGGTAGGGAGGGAAGAGCCGGAAGACCTCCCGAACAACAGCACGGTCACCGGGTGCGGTACGCGAAACTCAGTGATTACCGCGCAGGCGCGGAATCATCTGTGGCTTTTTGCCACACTAAAGGTTAACCATGGGGATTCTTAGAATCTTCTAACCTGTTCCTCTCCTTTGCATTGCTATGGCCACGGAACGTGACCAAATGAATCAGAGTCGGCGGTCCGACGCAGGGCAGGCCGAGAATCAATAATGTGTGGCATTTTGATACAGTAGACTTTGTTTTAGGTGACTGTGATCTGTGTCGAGGCGTCAACCGCGTCGTACAACCTCAATTCTACCAACAGGTTAGAAAGATGATCGGATCTTGGCAATCATATTGCCTTTACCTAGATTGGTAAAGGAATTGGAGTGTACTTTCAGTGGGAAGAATCCTCGTTGTTGACGATGACCCGGAGAGCCGGGACCTATTATGTGAGGTCTTGGAAGCCAACGGATATCTGCAAGTGGAGGCGGTAGCCGACGGGTTGGCGGCACGAGAGGCGTTGGCGCGGGATGATGACTGCCCCATCATCATCGCCGATCTGCACATGCCCAACGAGTCGGGCTTAGACCTGCTTCGAAACCTCCGAAAGCAAAATGCCAAACACCAAATCGTACTCATGTCTTCCTTCATCAGTACCACAGAGAGGAAATTAGCCAGAGACTTGGGCGCGTATGCGCTACTTGACAAGCCCTTTCGCCTTTCCGAATTGCTTCAGGTTGTCTCCCAACTGACTGAAAGGAATCCCATCGGCATTTCCACTTAGGAGCACCTGAGAGAGCATACCTCCAAATCACGAGGAGCTGAAATGGATACAACCCAGAAAGTGATTGAGATTATTGCCCGCGAACAGCACTTGGATCCGAGCAAGATCACCGTGGATTCGAAGTTTGCGGAATTGGGTATCGACTCGCTGGACGGAGTTAATATCCTCTTCGCCCTGGAGGAGGAATTCAAGATTGATATCCCGGACTCGGTGGCGCAAAACATGAAGTCGGTCCGCCAAGTGGTGGATAGTCTGACCCGAGTCTTGGAGGGAAAGGACATCTCCGATCTCGTGGCGATGGCCAAGGGTGAGGCCCCAGCCGCCACGACCAGGTAATCCGATCACAGGGGCGAAACGTGCGAAGAGTCGTCATTACCGGTATTGGAGTCTTTGCTTCCGCAGGAAAAGATTCGGAAGTCTTTTTTAGGAACTTGCTCGAGGCCCGGTCGGCAGTTCACCGCATCTGCCAATTTGATCCCTCCTCACTGTCGGTTCAGATTGCTGCCGAAGTCCCGGATTACAACCCTGCGGATTACTTTCCTGCTAAGCGGCTCGATTTGCTGGATCGCTTCAGCCAGTTCGGTTTATTGGCTGCCCAGGAAGCGATGACCTCGAGCGGAATAGAGGTGCGCGAGGAAGAGCGTCCCCGCTTCGGCGTAGTGAGCGGCAACGGCATGGCTGGTGCAAAAACCCTTGATAGCGGATATTTCAGCCTCTACGCCAATCGGGCGACACGGCTTCATCCTTTCACCATCCCCAAAATGATGTCGAGCGCTGCGACTTCGCAGATCTGCATGGAATTTGGGGCGCAGGGGCCCTCGTTTACGACTGCCACGGCATGTTCCTCCTCGGGCCATGCGATTGGCGAGGCGTTTCACCTCATCAAGTACGGGATGGCGGACATTATGTTGGCCGGAGGCAGTGAGGCCCCGATTACCTACGGCATGATTCGCTCTTGGGAGTCGGTTCGCGTTTTGGCGCCTGGGAATGGCGATCCCAGCCGGGCCTGCCGGCCGTTCTCGTTGGACCGCGAGGGTTTCGTGATAGGTGAAGGCGCCGCGATGCTCGTGCTCGAGGAACAGGAGCATGCGAAGAAGCGTGGGGCCAGGATTCTCGCGGAAATCTCCGGTTTTGGCATGAGTTCGGACGCTGGCCACATCACCCAGCCTTCGGTGGATGGACCGGCCCGCGCGGTTCGCATGGCCCTCGAGGAAGCCCAGGTTGCTCCGGACGAAGTGGATTATATCAATGCCCATGGCACCGGGACGCGCGTGAATGACGTGACCGAAACGCAGGTGATCAAGAAGGTGTTCGGGGACCACGCTCGCAAGCTCGCGATCAGTTCCACAAAGTCAATGCATGGTCACGCCATGGGCGCCACGGGGGCCATCGAGCTAGTGGCGACGGTCATGGCCACGGAGCGCGGAGTCATCCCCCCCACGGCAAATTACACCCGGCCGGATCCCGAGTGCGACCTGGACTATGTCCCCAACCAGGCGCGCGAGAAACCAGTACGCGTGGCCGTCTCAAATTCCTTTGCCTTCGGCGGGCTCAATGCCGTGCTGCTGATTCGAAGATTTGAATGAGGCAGGATTCAGGAGTCAGGATTCGGGCTCGGAAGATGGCGAATGCGTGGGAAATCATCGTGCGCCGCGAAATCAGCCCAAATTACGACACACTTCTCGCGACGGAGTTGTTTTCCTGAATCCTGAATCCTGGCTTTTGTGAATTCGAAACGGATTTTCATTTTGACATTGGGCGTCGGCGCCGGGCATGTCCGCGCGGCGGAAGTCGTCCAGCGCGCGCTCTACGATTGCATTGATCCTGTCGAAGTCCGCCTGCTGGACGCCTTGAAAGTGGCGCGCTCCTGGTTCCTCACGCTGTACGTTCGCCCTTACTGGTGGTTGCTTCGCCGCGCGCCGGGTCTCTGGCGGTGGTTATTCGAGCGCCGGCAGAAGAAACTCCACAGCGCCACGGCCCCGCGCTGGGTATTTCGGCACGGGTGCAGGGAAGTCCTCGAGCAGCTCAAGGCCTATGCTCCTCATCTGGTTATCGCCAACGAAATCGGCGCGCTGGAGATCGCCGCTCTCGGCAAGCGCGAAGGCTGGTTTTACGCCCCCATTCTGGCTGTCCAAACTGATTTTCAGGCTGAGCCTCCCTGGGTGCAGCCGGAAGTCGATGTCTATTGTGTAGCCAGCGAGGAGGCGCGGTCTCAGCTTGTACAGTGGGGAATCTCGCCCAACCGGATTGTAGTTTGCGGCATTCCCGTTGATCCGGTTTTTGGCCTCCCATTGGACAAGACCGAGCTTCTGCGCGCCCTGGGATTGGACGGCCAGCGACCTATCGTGCTGGTGATGGGTGGGGGAATGGGGCCGGCGCCGCTGGACGCCATTGTCGAAAGCCTGGAGTTGTGCGGGCTTCCTCTCCAGGTACTGGCGGTGGCCGGTCACAACCGCAAGCTAAGGCAGGCCCTGGAGCATTTGCGGCGCAAGGTCACGCTTGACCTGCGGGTTTTTGGCTGGGTGGATACCATTCCGGAGTTGATGGCAGTGGCAGACCTTCTGATCACCAAGCCAGGTGGGCTGACCACCGCGGAAGCGCTCTCGGCCGGACTGCCTATGATCGTGACCCATCCCATTCCAGGACCGGAGCAGCGGCACGTCCGTTACCTCGAGCAGCAAGGCGTGGCAGTCCAGGCTAAAACTCTGGAGGAAATTCCCCAGCTCGTAACGCGCATGCTCAGCAAGCCGGAGAACCCCGCCGAGATGAGCCGCCGGCAGAGGGATTTGTCGCGGCCCGATGCCGCCCATGCCATCGCGCAGGTTAGCCGGGCGTTGCTCGAAAAGAGCACCTACATCGACCTGCTAGCCACACCGCCGTCGCGTTCCGGGGAATCGACGTATCTGATGTGAGGGAAGTCGTCAGTCGTCAGTCGTCAGTTTTCAGTTGGCAGTGTTTTGTCAACTGATGACTGAAAACTGATAACTGATAACCGAAAATGCTATCCAGCATCCGCAACCTTGTTGAGCGTGCCGTGATCGGCGAATCTGTTCCCGGCCTCGTTCGCTGGGGGAAACACGTTCCGCGTCCGGTGATCCAGGGTCTCCAGCGTGATTCGTTTCGCGAGTTGGTGCGCTACGCGGCGCGGCGCCAGAAGTTCTTGCAGCGCAAGCTGCGGGAAAACGGTATTGAGCCGGGCGGCGTCCGCCGCCCGGAAGATTTGGGGAACATCTTCACCACTCCCGAGGACTTGCGCAACCTGCCGGCGGAAGATTTCATCTGCCGGGAACCGCAACTGGTGTTTGAAACCACCGGCACCTCCGGAGGCCCCAAGCGCGTTTATTTCACTTACGACGAGTTGGAGTTCTCGGCCCGTTACGAGGCTGCGGCGATGTGGGAAAACGGGGTGCGGCCGGGCGACCGGGTAGTCTGCGCTTTCGACGCAGCGTATTGGATCAGTAGCTGGGTCACATTTTTCGCTTGCAAGCGCATGGGAGCATTCTGTTCGGCGATCGGCAAGCCGCACCCGCGGGAACTCTATTCCCGGATGCCTCTCTACAAGTACAACGTCATTTTTGCCGACCCCACCTGGTTGGTGAGCCTGAGCGAGCTGGCGGAAAAGGAAGGCATCTTTCCACTCAAGTTGATCTTTGCCGGCGGCGACCGCATGACGGAGGTTTATCGGAACTACGTCGAGAGCGTCTGGAAGTGTCCCGTGATCCTGGGCTATGGATCCACCGAGCAGGGCGGCGGCGCGGGAGTGGAGTGCCTGTGGCGCGATGGCTATCATGTGGATGAGTTCAACTTCCTCTTCGAAATTGTGGATCCCGACCCCGAGGGTTATGGCGAACTCGTGGTGACCACGCTTTCGCGGCGCACCATGCCGCTGATCCGCTACCGCGTGCGTGATGTGACAAAATTCCTGGAGGAACCCTGCCCCTGCGGCGCCACCCTCCGCCGCATTGCCAAAATCCACGGCCGGCGCGACGAGATGGTGGTGATGGGCGCCGGGAACATGTACCCTGAAATCTTCGAGCGCGTGCTCCACGACGTGGAGGGGGTTTCCGAAAATTGGCAGGTAGCGGTCCGGCAGGAAGGCATCCACGACATCCTGGAATTCCGACTGCAATTGACGAACGGCATTAACCCCGCGACGGTTGAAAACGCCGTCCGCAAGAACCTCGAAGCTCGCTACCCGGACGTTTGGGCGAACTGCCTCTGCGGCATGTGCCGCCTCGAGTTCCGCATCTTCCCACCGGGAGGCTTGGAGCAAGGAAGGAAACCCCGTCGGCTGGTGGATGAGAGGAAGGGATAGTAGGTGGTATGTGGTAGGTAGTAGGTAGGGACGGCAATCATTTTCCCCACCTACCACATACCACCTACCGCACTTACGATGATCACTCGAAGACGACCAGAACCGAACCGCGGCGCCGACCCAATTGTCTTTGTCGACTTTGACGGGACGATCACTCAACTCGATGTAACGGACCAGATCCTGGCGCAACTGGCGCACCCTTCCTGGCAGGAGGTCGAACAGGCGTGGACGCGGGGATCGATCGGTTCGCGCGAGTGCCTGGAGCGGCAGATCGCGCTCGTGGACGCCTCGGCGGAGGAACTGCACGCCTTAATTGACGCGGTTCCCATTGATCCGGCCTTTGCCGGCTTCTACCGCTCCACCCGCAAGCGAGGCATTCCGCTCTACGTGCTGAGTGAGGGGTTCGACTATTTTATCGTGCGAATCCTGAAGCGGGCTGGCATGAACGGGCCGGTTCGAAACGGCATTCAGATGTTCTCGAGCGCGCTGCGGCTGGAAGGCCGCCGCCTGATTCCCTCCTTCCCTCATTCGGCGCCGCCCTGCGAGCATGGGTGCGCCACCTGCAAAGCGGCACTGATTCGGCGGCTGGGCAAGGGAAAGCATCCCGTCATCTTCGTGGGTGATGGGCTCTCCGACCGCTTTGCCGTCGATGAGGCGGACGTGGTCTTTGCCAAGCGACAGTTGCTCGCCTATTGCCAGGAGCACGGCAAGGCGTGCCACCCCTTCGATACCTTTGCGGAAGTCGAGCAGGCCATCGCTCTGTTGATCGGTCCAGAAGAGACGGCGAAGCGTTTGAGGTGCCAGGTTTCAGGTGTCAGGTTTCAGGTTCCAGAAACGAAACCTGGCACCTGATCGCGGGACCAGGACGAGGTCGCAGTCATTCCCGCGAAAGCGGGAATCCAGGTTCTTCCGGACTGACGAGGACCCCCGCTTACGCTGGGGTGACAATAACGGCGATTGTCATCTCGTTGGGTGGGCTCGAGGCCCATGTCCACTCAGGATGACAGGTTTGCACTTTTTCGGCGGTTAGGGAATGTCATCCTGAGCGCAGCGAAGGATCTCTGCAGTTGTTGGTTTCGGAACTGCCGAGATTCTTCGTCCGTCGGCTGACGGGCTCAGAATGACAGGCTCATGTGCTTCTCCAGTAACCTTCGACTCTTGACTTTCGACTTTTGACTGTCGTTTCACTCTTCCGCGGAGGCAATAACCCATTGGCAATTTCCGGCGCAACCACGAGAACTACAGAGCTGTTGGAACTCGAAAGGAAGTATTGCTCCTTCGGTGATACGGTCCACTACCTGGAGCCTCCGAAGGTTTTTGTCGATTGTGAGGGCAGCTACCTTTACGACGAGCGCGGCACGCCCTATCTCGATCTCCAGATGTGGTATTCGGCGGCAAGCTTCGGCTACAAGAATCGCCGGCTGGGCGAGGCGTTGAAGCGGCAACTGGACCGGCTCCCCCAGCTTGCCTGCCAGTACCTGCACGCGGAGAAGGTGGAAGTGGCGGCGCGCATCGCTCAATACTGCGAGAAACGGTTCGGAGTGAAAGGGCGGGTCCAATTCAACGTCGGCGGCTCGCAGGCCATTGAGGACTCGCTGAAGATTGTTCGGAATTATACCGGCAAGAACTTGATGTTCGCTTTCATGGGCGGCTATCACGGGCGGACGCTCGGCGCCTCCGCCATCACCTCCAGCTACCGCTACCGGCGCCGCTACGGCCACTTCGGGGACCGCGCCCAGTTCGTCTTTTATCCCTACTGCTTCCGCTGCCTTTACGGGCTGAAGCCCCAAAGCTGCAACCTGTATTGCCACGACCAGTTCTCCCGGCTGTTCGATAATGAGTATCACGGCGTGTGGGACGCCAAGGCGCAGAGCCCCGAGTTCGGCGCGTTTTATATCGAAGCGGTGCAGGGGACAGGCGGCTATGTGATTCCGCCGCGGGACTACTTCCAACGCCTCAAGCAAACCTGCGACCAGCGCAAGATCCTGATCGTCGATGACGAAATTCAGATGGGCTTCTATCGCACCGGCAAATTCTGGGCCATCGAGAATTTTGGCATTACGCCGGACATTATCGTCTTTGGCAAGGCGCTCACCAACGGCCTGAATCCTATCTCCGGCATTTGGGCGCGCGAAGAACTGATCACCCCGGAGCTTTTCCCGCCCGGCTCCACCCACTCTACTTTCTCCTCCAATACGCTGGGCACGGCCGTGGCGCTCGAGACGCTCAAGATGCTCGAGGAAGAAGACTACGAGAAGTTGGTGAACGATAAAGGCGCCTACTTCCTCGCCGGACTCAAAGAACTGCAAAGCCGCTTCCCGGGCATCATCGGAGACGTGGATGGGCTGGGGATGGCGCTGCGCCTCGAGGTTTGCAAGGAGGACGGCGTCACGCCGGACCGCGACCTCACTGACCGCATTTTCGCCGAGGGCCTGAAGGGTGACCTCGAGATTGCCGGGCGTAAGTACGGCTTGGTGCTCGACGTGGGAGGTTACTACAAGAACGTCTTCACCCTGGCCCCCTCATTCACCATCACGCGCCAGGAGTCGGACTTGGCGTTGGAGTTGCTCACCCAGCTCTTCCGCCGCTGCCACGGGTAGATTCTCTCTTGGAATTCAAGAGCTTTTTCTTTCTAAAAGAGGTGCAGGGGAATGCTCTTTCTTTTTTGAGCGCTCCTTCTTTTTTGAATTCA
>JBAVYG010000625.1:0-7317 GCA_049698675.1 Terriglobia bacterium | reverse complement strand
GAACCATGGCGTGCGCCAGCGTTCGTGCCAGAGGCGTTCGAGGCTCAACTGCTCCATCTGGTTCTGCGCTTCTGCAAAAGCCAGGGTTCGCGCCGAAGTTACGTCGCCACTTTGTATCCACTCCCTGCCGTAGAAAGGGATGCCGAGCAGGATCTTCCGGCAGGGCACGCGCGAGGTGGCGTATTCGAGGGCAGCCTTGACCCAGTCATAACCAGCCACCGGTCCGGGAGGAGCGGTGCTGCTGTGGTGGTCGTAGGTCATCAGGGTCATGAAGTCAACCACCCGGCCGAGGGCGCGGAAATCGTAAGGCGCTCCCCACTCGCCACTGTGGAATTCCCGTGAGGGATCGGCATCGGGGTAGACATCGGAGAAACGCGGAACCACGGCGATGCTGAGCAGCCTGCCCTCCCTGTGCAGCCGTGCGGCCGCACGCTGCACAAGCTGGGTGTAGTAGCTCTTATCCTCGGGATCGATGTACTCCAGGTCGAGCTGCCAGCCTACGAAATTATCGCGCTTGGCAAGATAGGCCAGGTAAGTCACGGCCCGTTGCTGGGCCTTGGCGCTGCGAAGCAGGGCGCTGGCCGCGCCCCGGTCAAAGCCTGGATTGACGACCAGGGGCATGACTGGAACCTTGGCCCGCCTTGCAGTTTCCAGGATTCCGGAAGGAACCTCGCCATGCACGAAGCCCTCGGCATCCACCCAAAACGACTGGGGAGCAAGCAGGGCCATCTGCGAAGCATGCTCCTCCAGAGACTTGATGCCTCGTGGGTCCGGGGAATAGTAATACATTGCCAGCGGACGAGCCCCCAGAACGTGCCAGCGCGCCCTAGCCAAAGTTGCCTCGGGCTTGGCGACGGGCTTCGAGGAGACGCTTGGTTTCTGGGCCGCCGCCAGGCTGGCCAAGGCCAGAAATAGCAGCCCCATCATTGGGGCGAGACGGCCTGCAAGCCATCGCAAGAAAGTCTGGGGTGGCGTAGCGTCGCCCTTCAGGGCGGCACGCGTGGGCTGCGATGTCATTCCGATCCCGCAGTCGCGGGAGAGGAATCTCGCTCTGCGCTCATGTGGACCGGGTAGGATTAGGGGAAGAAAGAACACAGCGAGATTCCTCGCTGCGCCTGGAATGACATCGATCACCTTGAACGTTTCCATATCCTCCAAAGAAAGTATGCGGGAATACCGCTGCCGACCAGCGCGAGTCCCCACACTGAATCCGACCATTGATGACGCAAAGTATTGATCAGCACCATCACTGACAGAATAACAAAAATGGCCGGTATGAAAGGATATCCCCAGGTGCGATAGGGACGCGCCAGCCCGGGCATGCGGCGGCGCAGAATGAAGATGCCGGCGGTGACCAAGGCGTAAAAGAGGAACTCGGAAAAGATCACCTTGGTGAAAAGGCCCTGGTATTGGCCGGTCAGCGCCAGCAGGCAGGCGATGACGCCTTGGGCCGCGATGGCGGCCGCCGGCGTGCGGAAGCGAGGATGCACGCCTGCCAGGAATTGGGGGAAAAGCCCATCGCGAGCCTGGGCGTAAGGGACGCGCGAGCCCGACAGGATGGAACCATTCAACGCCGCAAAGCTCGAAATCATGACGCCGACGGCGATAAACACCCCGCCGGCTTTGCCCATGAATTGCCGCGCCGTGTCGGCGGCGACGGTGCTGGTGGAAGCGATGTGTGCGGGGGCCAAAACGTAAAAGTACGCGATGTTGACGAGAACGTAAACAGTTATCACTAGCAACGTGCCGAGGATGAGAGCTCGAGGCATATTCCGCTGCGGATTCTCGACCTCACCCGCCACCATGCTTAAGTTGTTCCAGCCGTCGTAAGCCCACAGCGCAGCAACCGTGGCGGCGCCAAAGGTGGCGAGAAGGCTCGCCTGAGATCCGAACTTTACGGGCGTCCGGAAGTGTTCGAACGATCCATGGCCCAGCGTCAGGCCAAAGACAATGAGGGTGAACAGCACGAGCAGCTTTGCGACCGTAAAGAAGGTCTGGGTGCGGCCGCTACGGCGTACGCCCAGAATGTTCAACCCGGAAAGAAGCAGCACCAGAAGCGCCGCGCC
Source organism: Terriglobia bacterium (assembly GCA_049698675.1). Lineage (GTDB taxonomy): Bacteria > Acidobacteriota > Terriglobia > UBA7540 > UBA7540 > CAVROP01. The sequence continues at coordinate 5,251 of JBAVYG010000625.1, read as the reverse complement.
GATTTGCAGGCCGGTCAACTGCAACGTCGCGGAGTGACCTGCAATTTGCACGGGCGCTTGCCAGAGGGCTTCGTTCAGGCCAGGGAAAAAGTAAGCGAGGTAGATGACGAAACCAGTGGCGATGGCGGCAATCGACCCGCTCTTCGCCACCATAAACTGCGTCCAACCGTAGAGGAAGCCCATCATCGGTCCATAAGCCCGATGCATGTAAACGTATTCGCCGCCTGCCTCCGGAAGCGCCGCACCCAGCTCCGCGTAGCCAAGCGCCCCGAACAGGCTGAGCACGCCGGCAAGTATCCACACCACGAGAACCCATACGGGGGCGCCAACTTGCCGGAGCATGATGCTGGGCACTACGAAGATTCCGGTCCCAATCATCGTCCCTGCCACCACCGAGGTGGCCCCGTAAACGCTCAGCCCTTTGACCAGTTCCCGCCGTTTTTCCATTGTCAGACCGGTATGTGGTAGGTAGCGGCAAACACCATAAGCGCTAACTAAAGGAGCTCGGCATCGTCCGAAGCCGCGTTAGCGGCGCAATAATGTGGCCCACGGCGCAAGCCGTGGGATCGCGCAGCGCAGAGTAGAGCGTGAGCCCGCCGTGGCGGGCGACATAAGAATACCACTCGGCCCGTCGTGATTATGTCGCCCCTGCCGGGGCTTAAGAAGTCATCGCGGCTCCCTCTTTTCCCACGGCTTTCGCCGTGGGCCACATTATGCCGCCCGCCCAGGCGGGCTTTCGGACGCGTCTAGCTATCAGGTTGACGCTACCGGGGCGAACACCGCCTACTGCCGACTGCTTGCTGCTTACCGCTTACTGCCTACCCCCGCCGAGCCGGAGCCCGAAAGCGCAAAAGTCAGGGCAATTTCAAATTGCCTCTGAACGCGCTCTGCCATTGTGCGACAGAGAGTGCGTCAGAGGCAAGGGCCGGAGGAAATTAGCCCAGGGAACGAGCCCTGAGTTGAGAGTCGCTTTCCTTTTGTTAACCACCTTTCTTTCCAACAACATTCCCGCTCTAAGTAGCTAAATACCTGTGTTTTCATAGACATTCCGGCTTAGGGCCAAGTTTTCCACAGCGGTCCTTTGTTTTCATAGAGATTCCCGTGTTGATCGTTCAATTTTTGAAGTTACTGTTCCCTCTTTCCTTGAGGAGAAGACACTCTGTCGCAGGCTGCTGTGTGGACCGAGAGTCCCGCCAAGTCGAATTCCCCCTCAACCGCAGTAGGCAGCCGGCAGCAAGCAGAAGGCAGTCGGCGCTGGCCAGAAGTAAGGAGGCAACTGGCAATTCATAATTCACCATTCACAATTCAGCATTTTTCTCCACAACCCCACCTACTAACCTAGCCTATCTTGTTGCGTTTGTCAAGAGACAGGAAGTCTGTTTCGGCCCGCCAACTGACGGGTTGGGGCGAGAGCGCTTGATTGTTCCACGGCTTCTCACGGCCTCGCCCATAGTCTGTCGCCCGCCACGGTGGGCTGCGCAAAGGATCCCGCTCTTGACTCTTCCACTTTTCACCAAATTTATCCCGCAGTCATCGCAATTTTGTCCATTGACAAGGACAGTAATGCTGCTATGCTACCAGCGCTTGCCATGCTTAAATCACCCTGACTTGTCAGGGCTCTCCTCGGGAGGTAGAAGGCTCACCCGCGTGTCATCAAGTCGGGGGCCAAGAATGTCGATATCCCATCAAACGGACAAAGGAGGTCCTGTGAACAGATTACGTATCACGTTGAGCAATCGGAGGCGTTTTGTATTCTCGGCCGCTATGGCCGTGGTATTTGTTCTCCTCGCCGGGATCGCGAACGCACAGGTGTTGACGGTGCGGTGCGTCCCCAGCCACACCATAAGCTCAAGCTGTAGCGCTACGGACTACACCAGCATCCAAAATGCCGTGACCGCGGCCGCGTCTGGAGACATCATTCTCGTTGGGCCGGGCACGTACAAGGAGTATGTGACGATCGGCACCGATTCTCTCTCCCTCTTCGGTGCGCAAGCTGGTAGGGATGCACGGGAAGACCGAGACGATCCCAAGAAGGAATCGATCGTGAATGCGACCGGGACGGGGTATCCTACGATTACCATAAGCGCGCCTTTTGTGGTCGTCGATGGTTTCACCATCCAGGGTGGCACGGGAGGGACGCCTTTCTCAGCAGGCATCCTCCTGCAAGGAAGCCAAGGGATGCAAATCATCAACAACATCATCCAAGCTAACAGCTCGGGGGTTTTCCTAAATGGCAGCTCGTCAAATGTCATAGAGCATAACCTCATCAAAAACAACAACGGGGGAACCGGGTTGGTCGTGGGCTGCGGCGTTGAAGTCTTGGGCGGCCCGTTCCTAAGCATCAGTGATAACGAGTTCGCCGGAAATCATGCCGCCGCCATCTCCATCCTCGGAGGCGTGTTTACCACGATAACAAACAACACCTCGGAGAACGACGGCTCGTTCGCTGTTTTTCTTGGTACATCAGGTAACCTGTTCAGCCACAACCGGGGCAGGAAGTTTGGCGCCCAGGGGGCCTTACCGGTGTTTTGCGACGGGGTCTGTTCCGTCGACGCTGACGCGGCGGTCGACATCGGTGGGGGAAATGAATTCCTCGAGATCAGTCACAATGATCTGGAAGAAGGAGAAGGCTCCATCCGCCACGGCATAGCGTTCACTACTGTCTTCGGGTCCTCGTCGGACAGTGAGGGCGTAATTGTAAAGGACAACACGATCAAGAGATTCAAGGACAATGGGATCGTGGCGGAGACCGACACCACGGTTTCGCCCACCGCGGGCATGACACGGTATTCGTCCATTGTCGCGAACGATGTCGAGGACAACGGCCAGGATGGGATTTTCATCGAAGGAGCCGGCGTATACAATTCCAACATCTCGTTGTTCGATAACGAGGCGGAAGGCAACCACGTGTTTGACTGCCAGGACACTTCGCTTGCGACCGGCCCTGGCTACACGCTGGGGACTCACAACACTTGGTTCAATAACATCGGCAATTTGAGCTACCCGAAGGGACTCTGCACGCCGGGCAGAGGGCATGATCACTAGCGGCGTTGATCGAGATTGACTCGGTTACAGAACGGTAGGTAGTAGGTGGTAGGTCGGGGAAGCAACGGCTGCCACCTACTGCTTTCTGCCTACTGCCCACTGCTTGCTGCCTACTGCTTACTGTCCTTCCCCAGCCCCTAGCCCCTACCCCCTACCGCTCCTCGCGCTCGCCGCCCGCCGCGGCAGGCTGTGCAAAGAACCCTACTCTTGACTGCTCCGGCGTCCACAAATATGTCCTACCAGCGCAATTTCTTCGCTTGACAAATGCAGCCGTGGTCTTATATTAGAGGCTTTTCTTACGCTTAAATCACCCTGACTTGTCAGGGCTCTCTTCGGGAGGCGGAAGGCCCACCTACCCATGATGAAATCGGAGGCCAGGAAAGCCAATTTCCTATTGACCAGACAAAGGAGGCTCTATGATCAGGCTACATACCATGTTGAATAATCGGAGGCGTTTTGTACTCTCGGCTGCTATGGGCGCGCTACTTGTTCTTGTCGCCGGAGGCGCGAACGCGGGGACTCCTCCGGCAACGGCGCACTGCGTGCCCAACCTTAGCGTAAACCCTAGCTGCACAGATTATTACACCACGATCCAGGCAGCGGTGAACGCCGCCAACCCCAGCGATGTTATTGTCGTTGGGCCAGGGCTCTACAACGAGACGGTCGCCATCCTCAAACCCAATCTCTACCTTCTCGGGGCGCAAGCTGGAAGGGATGCTCGGGTAGACCGGCACGACCAGGCAGAAGAATCGATCGTCGATGCGAGCGGGACCCCGACCGGGGCTGGAGGTGGAGCTGCGTTCCTTGTTGGCCAATTTGGTATAGTCATCGATGGTTTCACCGTCCAGGGCGGTACTGGCGGTATATCGACGCCCTTCGCGTCGGGCATCTACGTGAATCCGGGGGGCTGGGTATCTCAAATCCTCAACAACATCATCCAGAACAACGCCATGGGCCTATATCTGTCGAATTCCCATTTTGTCCTCGTAAAACACAATCTCTTCAAAACCAATAATACGGGGGCATCGGGGTCGAACACGACGCCACTAGCGGGCAGGAAGGGCTTCGGAATTCTGGCGAGCAATTCTCAGGACGGGACTGACATCACTGAGAACGAGTTCGCCGGGAACAAGGCGGCCGCCATGGTCCTACCTAACGGTCGAAATGTGGAGATAACCGAAAACTCCTCCAACCAAGACGGCTCGTTCGTGGTTTTTGGCAACTGCTACTCTATCATCTTCAGCCACAACCAGGGCAAGAACTTTGGCGGGCTGGGATTGTTGCCCCTGCTCGATTCGTATAATGCTGACGCGGCCGTCGAGGTCATCATCAATAACCAAGCCCTACAAATCAACGATAATGATCTGGAGGAAGGGAGAGTGCCCAACTATAGCGGGATCGACTTCGCCAGCACGGGAGCCACCTACGCCTGCTACATGTGCCAGGTAAGTAACAACAGGATCAAGCGATTCACGGGCAATGGCATCGTGGCAGAGCCGGTGTCATGCGCCTCGACACTCCAGTGGACCGGGGTTTCAGGCAACGACGTCGAGGATAACGGCAACGTTGGGATTCTCATCGGGGCTACCCCCTGCGCTTCCCCACCCTCTCCCTACAATCAATTCAACGAATTCATCTCGTTGGTGGATAACGAAGCGCAAGGCAACCACGTGAACGACTGCGAGGACGACACGACAGGCGGCGGCTACACGCCCATTGGGACCCTGGGAACGGCCAACACTTGGTTCAATAACATCGGCAATTCGAGCTCCCCGGCGGGACTCTGCACGCCTGGCAGAGGGCACAATCATGACTGGCGTTGATGGAGATTGACTTGGTTACAGAACGGTAGGTGGGGCTAGGGACTGGGGGCTGGAGAAGCAAAGCCTGCTGCCCACTGCTTTCCCCCCTGCTGCCTACTGGCTACTGCTTCTGAAGAGCCGCAGGTCCAGAAAGCGGGACCTGCGCTACGCCTGCTTCACTGCTTAGCGCTTACTGCCTACTGTCCTTCCCCGGCCCCAATTCCCCGTTCCTATTCCCTATTCCCTGTTCCCTGTTCCCTGCCCCCAGAGCTCGCCGCCCACCCTAGAGCGAACGTTACCACGGTTCCGAGGGCGACGTACCATGTCCAAGCGAGGGAGGTACACCCAACCACAACTCCCATTGTAGCCAGGGCGACAAGGGCGCCGGTCAAAGCACCCCGGCT
>JBAVYG010000624.1:0-2095 GCA_049698675.1 Terriglobia bacterium | reverse complement strand
GTTCTGCCCTTATCGCCCGAAATACAATGCGCCCGAAGCCAGCACCACAAATACGGCCAGCATGATCCAATCGATCGTTGACGTCTGGAACTCATCCAGCACGTACACTTCGCCTCGAAAGCCTCTCGAGAGCATGGCACTGTAAACCTCGCCGCTGAGTTGAAGGCTCTTGGACATCAGAACTCCTGCGCTCGAGGCGGCCACCCGACGGCGTTCGGGTCCCTCCAGCTTTCCCACCATCCGGCTCCGGCGCGACTCAAACATATCGTGGGCGGTTTGAAGCAGCAAGAGAATATAGCGGTACGTCATGCCCAGAATCACAACGAAGACGACGGGCACTTTGAACACTCGAAGCGCCTTCAGCACGTGGCTCCAGGGTGTGCAAAGTATCAGCAAGACCGATAACGTTGCCGCGGTTTCAACTCGGGCCACGAGGTAACACGCGCTGGCCAGCCCCTGAGCCGTGATCGGCCAATTGAGCAGTGGAAGGTGCAACACCTCCCGGCCAGGGACAATGAATGGAGCGGGCAGCGCGATGACCCCGGTAAACAAGAGGATTGCAACCCAGACCCGCTTGGCCAGGATTCCGAAAGAGACGCGAGACATTACTGCCATGCTCACCGCCACCGCGAAAACCGCGCCGATAACCCAGAGTCTGTGGGCCATCGCTGACACAATCACCAGGGCCAGGATTCCGATCAATTTGATACGGGGATCGAGACGCTGGAGCAAGCCGTCGGTCTTCGCGAGTTCTTCCGCATAAAGAGCTCGCTCCATGGCGCTAACAAGACTTGAAAGGGTCCGCTCAACAAAATTCATTCGGTACCTACAAGAGGCTCTCGATCCTGGGTGGGGACGTCCCAATCCTCACGTCCTTCGCTGTCATCCTGAGCGCAGCGAAGGATCTCGCTCTGCCCGCTCAGGATAAACTGCGCGAAGAATCTCGCTCTGGACTTTTCCGCCGACATGCTCAGGACTCTCCCGTGTGGCTCTTCATCGAGTCTGCTTCTCGTGAGCTGCCTCCGCGTGCGAACAGCGAGCTGGCGATCAGGCAACCCAGGATGATGATGCCGGAACCGAACATGGCGGAAAGCAGGTAGCCAAGAGCCGGCCGCCGGACGAACGCAGGAGCGTACTGGGGAAAGGGTGCAGTCCACACGGAGTAAAGGCGCTCCAATCCTTGGGGTGCTTGTGGCGGCGGCGCCAGGTTCCTGGATGCCGCCGCGATTCTCCGCCGTGCCGCTGCATCCGAGAAATCGCGCGCCCCCCATTCGCCCCAGGCAGCGCCGCCCGCTAAGATACCCAGAGGAGTCAAGGCCAACAGCAGGGCCAGAGCGGTCCAGAGGGGTTTCAATGTACTCCAAGCGCCTCGCCCCGTAACTTGGCGGGGTTCTTCATCGCCTCGAGTTGCGCCCGGGGCTGTGAGCTTCAGTAAGGACGGATTCGCGTGCTGCAAGTAGGCCACAACTCCACCTGACAAGACCAATTCGGCGAGTCCGGCGAAGCTCAAGTGTCCAATCATCATGGCCGGAATGGCAATGCTCAAAGGGTAGGGGGCATACAAGGGCGCTCCGCTGGGGTCTCGGAAAAGCAGCGGCTGAATACCCAACTCAACGGCCGCACAAAACGCGGCTGCGTTGATTGCGATGTAGCCCGCCAATGCTGCCGCGACGACTCTTCGCGATGACGTGATGGCCGCCCGGCCGGCCAGAAGGCGGTAAACAAGATAGGCTACCAGAGAACCGACAATCGCCATGTTAAAGCAGTTGGCCCCCAGCGTGGTGACGCCACCGTCCCCGAAGAAGAGAGCTTGGATCAGCAGAGCAATCGAAATGGCGAGGATGGAAGCCCACGGGCCGAGGACTATGGAAGCGATGGCGACGCCCAGGGCGTGCCCCGTGGTGCCGCCGGGCAGCGGCAGGTTAAACATCATCACCAGGAAGGAAAATGCGGCAAACACCGAAAGCAGCGGAATAAGCCTAGTGGTCAGCAGTCGCTTCAACCGGCGCAACGCCACGTACCAGAACGGCGCGGAGGTTGCGTACAGGGCCGCGCACGTCGCCGGACTTAGATAGCCATCGGGAATATGCATAGG
>JBAVYG010000623.1:0-1596 GCA_049698675.1 Terriglobia bacterium | reverse complement strand
GGCTCGAGGCACCAACCTCGGAGGCGTGGGCGCATGTTTCACGCAGGATTCAGGTTGAAAGTTGCGCCGACCCCGGTTCCGTGTCGTATGTGGCTTCGAATGCGGAACAGGGCATCATAAACGCCGGTCCCACGCTCGGGCACCACTTCGTCATCGCCTTGGGGCCGGGCAAGTGGGATGCCCCCTCGCTGCATGGAAGCGGTAAGAGTCACGCGGGAAGAATCAAGAAGCCTTGGGCAAATGCGCCAGTGCCTCCTTGATCTTTTCTTCCGGATACTCGTAATCGGCGAGTTCGCCTGCCAAGTATTTCTCGTAAGCCGCCATGTCGAAGTGGCCGTGGCCGCTTAAATTGAACAGGATGGTCTTCTCCTTACCTTCCTCTTTTGCCTTCAGGGCTTCTTCAATCACGCAACAGACGGCATGGGAAGTTTCCGGGGCCACGATGATTCCCTCCGCGCGCGCGAAGGTTATGGCTGCCTCAAAGCATTTCAGTTGCAGATAGCTCACCGCCTCGACGACGCCCTTGCGGTGCAGCAGGCTGACCAGCGGGGCCATGCCGTGATACCGCAAACCGCCGGCATGGATGCCCGCCGGAATGAAGTCGTGTCCCAAGGTGTCCATCTTCAGCAGCGGCGTCATCCCGCTCTTGTCTCCAAAATCGTAGGCGTAGACCCCTTTCGTCATGGTTGGGCACGCTGCCGGTTCGACCGCGATGAGCCGGATCTGTTTTCCGGCGGCCTTGAGCGGTACGAAAGGAAACGCCAATCCCGCGAAGTTACTTCCCCCGCCACAGCAGCCAATCACGATGTCAGGAAACGCCCCGGCGAGCTTCATTTGGGCGATAGCCTCCTGGCCGATGATGGTCTGGTGCAGCAGGACGTGATTGAGGACGCTGCCCAGCGAGTAATTGGTGTCCTTGCGGTGCGCGGCATCTTCAACCGCTTCGCTGATGGCGATGCCCAGGCTGCCGGGGCAGTCGGGATCTTCGGCAAGAACCTGTCTTCCGGCGGCAGTCTGGTCGCTCGGTGAAGGAATGCACTTTGCCCCCCAAACCTCCATCATGGTCCGCCGGTGCGGCTTCTGGTAGAAGCTGCATTTGACCATGTAAACCATGCACTCCTGGCCGAAAACATTGCACGCGAACGCCAGAGCGCTTCCCCACTGGCCCGCGCCGGTCTCGGTGCAAATGCGCTTAATGCCCGCAACCTTGTTGTAATAGGCCTGAGGGGTCGAGGTGTTCAGCTTATGGCTTCCTGCCGGTGAGACACCTTCATTCTTGTAGAAGATTTTCGCTGGAGTTCCGAGGGCCTTCTCAAGCCGCCGCGCTCGGCACAACGGCGTCGGCCGCCAGATCCGCAGGATGTCGAGCACGGGTTCCGGGATTGGAATAGCTGGGGAAGCGGAAACCTCCTGCTCGATCAACTGCGGGGGGAAGATCGCCTCCAAGTCGCCCGGTCCGGCCGGCTTTAGCGTCCCGGGATGAAGAGGAGGCGGCAGAGGCGCCGGCAGGTCGGGAACGACATTATACCAAGTCTTCGGTAGTTCGCTTTCCGGCAAAATATATTTGTTTTCTCTCATAAGTTGACTCCTATTTTC
>JBAVYG010000622.1:0-1905 GCA_049698675.1 Terriglobia bacterium | reverse complement strand
CTTGTGGATGGTAACGATGCATTCGAGCACCGGTTTCAGTTCGCCGTTGACCACTTCTTTGTAGAACTTTTCTGAATAAGCTTTCAGGTCCACCTTGATGGCATCCACTTGCCCGCACAGTTTCTGTAGAGGCTCTTGTTGGATGTAGCCGCCGGTGACCACCACGCTCTTGACGCCCAATCCGTGACTAGCCTCGGCGCAATCGGCCATGTATTCGTAAAACACCACGGGCTCGCTGTAAGTGTAGGCGAGGGTTGGGCACTGGTACTGCCGTGCCAACTCCGCCACTCTCTGCGGGGGCGCGTAGCTCGACCGGACCTGCTCGGGGCGGACCTGGGAAATATCCCAGTTCTGGCACATCTTGCAGTTCACATTGCAGCCCGCGGTGGCAATGGAGAAGGCGACGGTGCCAGGGAGAAAATGGAAGAAGGGCTTCTTCTCGATGGGATCAACGTGAGCCGTCACCACGCGGGAGTGAACCAGGGTGTAATAGGTGCCGCCGCGGTTTTCACGCACCCCGCAATAGCCGCGCTCCCGGTCGTCGATGACGCATTCGCGCGGGCAGAGCTTGCATTTGATTTTCCTGTAGGCCTGTTTATCGTAGAACCTGGCTTCCTTGATGAATTGCGACTCGTCCTCCGCGAGCGAAGCAGCGAAGACGGGTACAGCATCCTGCCGTCCGATAACTGCCCCGGCGCAGGCGGCGAGGCAGGGAAGGGAAGCAGCCTTCAGAAAAGCTCGCCGGTTGAAGGCGAGGCAGCCGGTTTCTTCGGGGCGAACTCGCGGTGTCCGAGAAGAGGCCTCGAGGAGTTGCAAATCGTATTTCGTTGCCATCAGACTTCCACCACCTTAATGTTTTGGGGATCGTTGGTTCCCAGACGGTGTTGCGCGTCTGCAGCCGTCGAGATGTAAACAGGCTCGCGCTTCATGTCCCGCAACGATTTCATGCCCACTTCGGCGCGCTTCTTCTCGATGATTTGCCAGCCCGTGTGATCGAGCGCCACAGGGTCGTGCCCGACGATCAAGCCATTGTACGGCCAGGTCCAGTGAGGCATGAAAGAGGGCCCGCCCTCGTATTGTGCTGTGGTGGCGTCGCAGATGTGGAGGCGGACCTTGTGACGAATGGGGGGCAGCATGAAAACGTCGGCCACGTAGGGATTGCCGACGTTCATGTGGTACTTGTTCGGGTTGTGGATGGCGCCAAACATACTCTTGAGCGCAATGGTCACGCCGGCGATGCCATGGTCCTTGAGCACAGGCAGATTGATAACGGCGTCGCAAACCTGGGTGAGAGTTCGCGCGACCAGGCTTCCGACACTTCCGAAAGTGGCCAGTTCATCTTCGAATCCCAACGTATCGTTTCCGAAACAGCGAATTCCGGAGCCGCGCTCGACGATCTTGAAGCGCGCGCTTTCGAGGTCGGAATTCAGCCGGTCCCAAATGACGATTTCCTTGATGCCTGCCTGCTGGAGACGTTCGCAAATGGCGTCCACCAATTCCGGGCGCGTGGAATTGCCTCTGCCGGCAAGACAATTCACCTTGAGCCCGACCACTTCGCCGGGCCGCGCGACCTTCCTCCAGGCCTCCAGGGGTGAATCGCAGTCGTACAAGGCCTGCATGGCACGGTCCAGGCAATTGAGGAGCCGGGAGGAATCCAAGCTGGTGGGAGTGGACCTGAGGTTGGAGTCCCGGGAGATTACGAGACGCGATGGGGAAGGCGTCGCGGCGAACCCGGCTTGGGAGCCAAGCCTCCTATACGCCGCACCTGCCAACAGCGCGCCGCCGAGGGTGACGCTCTTCTCTAGAAAGGCACGCCGAGTTCTCTTGCATCCGTTTAAAGGCATAAGAATACCCTAGGTCTTCTTCAGGCGAGGGAGTCGGAGGTTTTCTTGCACCACTTACAGG
>JBAVYG010000621.1:0-26783 GCA_049698675.1 Terriglobia bacterium | reverse complement strand
CCCTGTGGCAGTGTCCTTGCCGCCGACTGCCAATGGGCGAGATTCAAGCCTGCAAATGACACTGCTGCGGGTTGGTAAGAAGGTGTACGCGTGCCATTTGCGGACCACGGGCACTTCGCACTTGATTAGGAGTCTCAATAGGTGGGACTGGACACGAGGCCGCGGCAGCGCCTCATGCCCTGCTCAGTTCACTCTTGCACCGCCGCTGGAGTCGCCTCCACAAAGAGGCATCAATCGGCAGACGACTGCTCACGCCTGTTGCGAGGCTGATGAAACCGCCGTGATAACAAACCGTCCCGTACCGGAACAACCGCGCCAGCAAGGCGAGGGCGTGTTGCGCGAGGGTCGAGTTAACAAAAGGCTCCTGGCGCTCCAGTGCCTCAGCAGAGCTGCAGCTCGGTTCTCCGTCGTTGTCGAGATTCGGGTCCACTATTTCAGGAAAGAGCTCCGGCGCAGACCTCAGGCGGCGTTTTGCCCTGCGATTCCGCTCATTGGGCGGTTCGCCCAGGATGAACTGTCCGCTATCTGCATTGTTGCCCAGATCGAGCCAGTAGGAAACTGTGCTCCAGTTCCCAACCGCATCGCGAATCGTAGCCCTTGCTGCCCGCGTATCCACGCATCCCACCACAATGTGAGCACGGAGGTCATCGCCAGAGTAACTGCGCGAGATAAAGGTTCCCTGTCCGAGGTGAACAGGGACTGCTTCCCACTTCAGCCCCCAAAATAGATTGATCCGGTTGACCAAGACCACGGCCTTATTGAGGCCGACCTCGGACCTCGCGAATGGTTGGCGGACGCAGTTGGTGGGTGATATGGTATCGCCGTCCAGCACCGTAACGTGGAGCCCTCCGGGGTGGCCGCGGGCCACAAGCGATTGATGTAAGTACGGCAGGCCTGCCACAACCGCGCTGCCTGTTCCTCCACAACCCACTACCAGCACGCGCACCTGCCGTTCGAGCAATTCCGGGTGGATGCGGTGTATCTCCATGACCAACTCCTCAACGGTCGTTTCCGTGCGCGACGAATTCTTGTAGTGTCTCGTCGGCGTCGGTCAGGTACTGAACTGGGAACTGCTTCTTGCCAGCAAGACTTCTCCACAACCCAATGAAGCCTTCAGGGTGATTGGTAAGCCGCACCGCTCCGGCTGCGTGTGTGAACTCGGATTGAAAGTATGCGTCCTGCCAAGCAGGTATCGAGGCGATGTCGGAAGACTCGGGTACGCGCATGCTGCCGGCACAGACCAAGCTTCGACTATCCGTGTTCCAATAGGGAGCGGTCTTGAGGGGGGTTTCGGGGCTTGGCCGTGAATTCGTAGCGACAGCTCGCACGAAGAGGTCCTTGCCTGCAACTTTGAAGATCAGCGCTGGATGTGGGAAAACGAGACCGTTAAGCTTCCGCGCTTCTTCATCTGTCCCTCCGAAGAACATGACCCGGCGTCGCGGCCGTGACCACCAAACCAGCATGTCAGGAGTGCGCGCCAGGACGTTATCGGGGAGGATTTCCGGCTTCACCTGTGCTCCGAGGCCCTGGGCAAGAGTACGTAGGAAGGCTGTGGTTAGGGCTTCACCAGAGGTCAGATAAGGAATTCCATTCTCAGCTTGCTTGACTTGATGCAGGCTCGCGAAGGCGCCATCCCCTCCACCCCGATAAACAAGGACGGCTTCGGTAAGCCTGAATTCGACATTGGCTCCGATGTTGACGTAGGCTTGCATGGCTCTCACCTTGAAATGATCCATTGGTCGTTGCCTGGCATCAGGTCGATCACCCGGCTTGTTGCGGCAATGGTCTGGCAAGCCACTCCGAACATGTGGAATGTGCGCCGAACGCTCTCCGTATCCGTGGGGTCAAAGGGGATGATGATATTAGGCTCCGGTGTCACTTCCATCATTCCCTCGGCCTCTTCGTCAAAGCAGGCTGCGATTGCGTCAGCTTCAGCAAACACGGCCAGCAGGCAAGGCAGGGCCGGATTGCAATCCGCGAGCTGTTGGCCGATATCGTCGTCAAGCTCGGGTCGCTCCGCTTGAGCGGACACACGCTCAAGACTAAGGACAGCCTCGACCAGCTTCGTTGCGAGTGGGTCGTTTATATTGCCCTTAAGGTGAGCAAGCTCACACTCATCCAGCGCTTCCAGCCGCATACACGGTGGAATGGACCCGGCCACGTCGGGGAGTTCATACTGGTCAGCGTCCGGCTCCTGTGAGGCCCATTCCCGCAGCGTCTCGGCGCGTTCTTCGGCATCCCTGAAGTCGTAGGCCCTAAGCCAGCGATTGAGGGCTCCGATGAAGAGGTGGAAGAAGGCCGCCGGCAGTTGTGGGTGGACGCTCTCCAGCAGCTTCAGTGTTGGCCCAAAGGTCGCACAGCCACAGCTTGCCTCGGAAGGCTCGACAATGAGGAACAATTGGTTGGGCTTGATTTCATCACGCTCCGCCCATTCACAGGGAGTGTTGCTGATCACAGCGGAAAGCAGGAAGCGGTGGCGAATGGCTGAGCCGCCATGCGCGTCGATCCATCGCTCAAGCGTAAGCCTGACGAAGGATGTTGGGTCGCGTTCCGCCCTTTTCCAATCCCCAGGGACGGCAAGATCCAGCTCGACGAGAGCCTTGGCCAGGATCACTGCTAGGCGATCGTCAGCAACTAACCGTTGGACTACGGGGACAGCGTCGAGTCGTGGTATTAGGAGACCCCTTCCCTGTGCCATCAACTGACCGGAGGAAGCCATCCGGGCGGGGCGTCGAGTGGCATGCGGTTGTAAGTGCGAGCGCTGGCCTCGACTGCGGCAGCGCAGAGAGCGGCGGCAAGTTGCAGTTCCCGGCATCTCGCAAACCTCCCCACGAGTGTCTGGTAACGGGCGTGGCGGCCCTGGCGAAGTCTTTCAAGTTCCGCCAGGACCGCACGCTTCGTCACCTCCTTGCTTGTTGGATTTCGGCTCATCGGGTTACCCCTTCGAGCCGATGGCTCGCGTGAACTGATAGCGCAGCTTGTCTCCGACCGCCTCCGGCCCAGTGATCGACGCCGTGGCGATGTCTGGGTACTGATGCGCATACAGGTTGCGAACTTCCTCCGGAGAAAGCTTTGGATCCGGGTCCGGAAGCCTCACACCATTAAATTCGAAGATACGAGAAAGTACGTGGCTCTCCATTAGAGTGCGAGGCCTCCTTTCGATTGAGTTGAGGCGGGTTCGGGCGTTGTAGGTGGGAACAGCCCGAGTGTCCCCGTCGATGCCGAAGAGGACGTAGCCTCAGCAGCAGTTGGGGATGCGGAAGAAGACGCTGAGGTAGGCTCAGCCACCATTGCAGCGGTTCCCTTATCAGGTGGCTTCTGAGTCGCCTTCTTGCGCTCCTCGGCTTTCCGCTTTGCTTCCTCCTGAGCTGCTTTGGCGGCAGCCTCCATGGTGGCCTTGGCTTCGGCCAAGGTGCTGGCGGTTTGCTCGTGGGTTTGGACGTAGCCGGCCAGATGCTTGCCGAGTTCAGCATCGAGTTCCTCGGGCAGGCCAGTATAGGTAAGTGGGGTGGTTAGAGCCACGTTCTCGTTGGCTTTTGCCAGAGCGGGAATGACGTTAACACGAATTGTCTTGTCATCCACCTTGGCCACCGTGATGAGCACCGTGCGGCCGGCAAGAAGTGGCATGAGTTCAACGAACACAGGACCTCCTTTGTGGCAGGAATTGATTGTTACAATTGTTCAAACGGTGCTAATTGTGTCGTGAGTCGAAGGAATATAGTGCGAGGGCGTACGGCGACAAGGTCGGAAGTGTTAGAATCCCGCAGGCGAGCAAGGCTTCCAGGACAGGACATTCGGGCCGAGCGCACCCGGCAGGTTACGATGATCCAGAAGAGGTCTGGTAAACGAGAATCGATAAGCGTTCCAGATGCTCCCCTGCCGATCAAACTGCCTGGACCCGCGCTCCAGGCCAGCGGGTCGCTCGCGAGGGCATTGCAACTCAGGAGGACCACTCGCGAGATCAGCGGCAAAAAGCTCCCTTTGCAGACTCTCTCTAATCTACTGTGGGCGGCATGCGGAGTGAACCGCCGGAAGGGTCCCTTCGGAATTCCCGGAAGGACTGCGGCATCGGCGAGCAACTCCCAGGAGATCGACGTCTACGTCGCCCTCGAGGAGGGGACCTTCCTGTATGACCCGTTCCATCACCAGCTGGTGCCGGTGGTTGCAGGTGACCTGCGACGTCTCGCGATCGGCCAAGGCCAAGCCGATGCAGGCGCCGAAGCCCCGGTTCGCCTTATCTACGTCGCGGACACCGACAAACTGGTCCATACGTCCGGTTATCAGGAGCCCGGCCTTCGCGATCCCGATGTCCAGCGGTCTTACTATTACGTCGACACGGGCCTCATTGCGGCCAACGTCTATCTATTCGCCGCGTCCATGGGTCTGGCGGCTTGGTTCCACAACTGCGACAAGTCGCAACTTTCTACTAAGCTCAACTTGCACAAGGATCAGCGTGTGCTCTTCGGGCAGACGGTCGGATACCCTACCCAAGTTGTGGAAAACATATTAAAGGGAAAGTAGCAGATGGGCTGTCATGAGCCCAAGGCTTCGATTAGAGAGCGGCCCGGAGAGGTACGGAGGTTGGTTGACCCTGGACATTACCAGAGGATTGCGTCAGAAGGGAATTTCCTGCTCAATTGTCCCGCCGTCCGGCTCGTTGAATGGGTTATCGCCCTCCTCGACAAGCCCCGAAGCCTTCGGTGATTCATCGGGCTTCATGCCGTTGCCGTTCTTGGGCGCCCGATCCAGAATCCTCATCTGGTTGGCCACAACTTCGACCGTCGTTCGTTTGTCGCCTTCCCGGTCTGACCATTTCCGGGTCTGCAACCTTCCCTCTATGTAGACATGGCGGCCCTTGTAAAGGTACTCACCGCAGACCTCCGCGAGACGACCAAAGCAAACGATTCGGAACCACTCGACACGTTCCTGACGCGAGCCTTGCGCGTCCTTCCAGTTCTCATTGACCGCGACACTGAAGGTGCCGACTGGTTTACCCTGCTGGCTAAACCGGACTTCGGGCGCTTCGCCAAGAAATCCGATCAAAATGACTTTGTTCACACTCTGGGACATTGTTCTGTCCTCCTTCCCTATGGAACTATTTCTTGCGAGGCACGCGATCACCTGCTCTCCAACTCCGGCTCCCAGATTGGTCATTGATTGACTTCGGAGCTCATTTGACGGAAACGAGCCGGCTGGCTATTCTGCACTCGGTATGGAAGCGTCCATTCAATCCTCAAGTGAGAGCGCCAAAGTGATCCACAGTCGCGTGGTCTCGGAGGCAAAGCGGGAACGCGAAAAGACGCTCTGCCACCTTAATGATGGTGCCACTATCTTCCTATCCAATTCCCTGGGTGGCCATATTCGGCCCGGCGACGAAATCAACTTCCCTCTGCCCACTGAGTCCGCCGAAGCAGGAACTGAAATCTACGTCCGCAAGCCCTCGTCCGGCGGGCGGGGTCGTGATCTCTACCAGACCCCAGTCAGTTATGCCGCGCAACCCAAAGCCGATAAGCGAGAGCGACTTTACATACGGGCAGAGGTTCCAGCGGGCCGGCTGGGGATTTCCTCCATCCATCTGCCTTGCGAGGTGGTCCGCGATTATTTCTACGTCACCACACGGCGACAGCCCTGGGCACGCCAGACGAGTCTGTATGACGTTCTGCGAATCACTCCCACCGCCTCACTTGCAGAGTTGCGAGTGGCCTTCAGGCTCAGACAATTGGAGATCCGCGCTGCCGGCACTTCTAGCCGCGACAGTGCTACCCTGGAGCGAACCTTCAACATCCTGGCGCAACCTGATTTGAGGGCTTGTTACGACTCGCTGCTGAAGGATCCGTCGGCGCCAGCACCCTTTCCGTACGGGGGCTTAGGCTCGATTCTGGTCGCCGGAGACCGATCGCGCGATGGTCAGACGTTCTTTGCGACCCAAATCCTCTCGTTCCAGCCCGAACTGCGGGAGCGCCGGTTCCACGCGCCGTTGCGGAATTTTGACTTTTACGATGACCGTGCCATCTACCACGATGCTCGGCGGAAACTCGAAGTGACACTCGACAAGTCAGCGATGCCGATCACTTGGGACGCAACCTGGAACCGATGGCGACACCTGTCGGGGGTCAAAGTTGAGCTGCAGGGAACGTTCGTCCAGACGGGCAAGTATCGGTGCCGGAACGGTCAGTGGAACCTGGTGAAGTGGGAGACCGCTTTGCCAAGCCGCATCCGCGTGAAGATTCCGCCCAGCATCACCGACCAAATTGAAACAGCCCGAAGGAGCTACCATCGGTTCGGCAAGTTTTCGGACGCCTTGGGCCAAATTCGTGCCCGCATCGAGCGCGAGCCGATGGAAAGGGAACAACTGCGCAGCCTTTGTTGGGATCTCGGTATCCCTGGGGACTTTGATATCGCCCAAATCACCTGGAAGCCGGATTACGACCCGTCATATTACCTCCAGCTCTGCCAGCGGGCGCGACGGCTTTACCTTTTCCGCGAGGAGTATATCTTTGACCTGCCGAGGGCAATCGCAGTTGAGACGCCACAACTAGGTCACGCAACGTACCTCTTCTCCAAGCCTGAGAGTGTCGAAGCCTTTCTCGCAGCTTACGTTACCACCACGAAGGAGGCTATCCGACAGAATCGTGCCAATGTGGCGGAACAGTTGGGATTCCTGGGACGCGTCGTTCACGGATCGAATCCACGCATTTGGCTTCGTTCCCTAACCGCCCGCCTGGGCGAAGCAGCCGATTCCACACGCGTAGCATCCGAGGTAGAGTGAATATGCAAAACGACACGAAACAGAAAGCTGAAATCATTGCCCTTCTCGAAGGCCGGACGCAGGTGAGCCTCGAGAACATCCGTCAATTCATCCTGGACCTGGACGAACGGGATTACATGGAGTTCCTGTATCCTTCCGACCCTGACTTCGCGGAAGAACTTTACGGGCGTGCTGCTGAAGCTAAGGGAATGCTTGAAACCCTGAGAGACATTGAAGGAACTCTTCGCGACCTGGATCGAGGCAAGATCCAAATCCAATGACTGTACCTCAATAATGGCAGTGCTCGCCGTCGAGAGTAGTAGCCGGAAGATCACTCAGCCGGGCGCTGCATTGTGCGAATTTGTTCCCGAGCACTCAGGAGCGACGAGACGGTAATCGGATTTCATCAGGAGGTCCAAACCAACTGTTCCAAAAATGTTCCAGAATTCAATCCACTGGCCCCAAAGAGGGGGCTAATTTGAGCGAAAGCAGACGCCCCGAATTGGTCTAAGGCCATGGAAAAAATGCGAAAGGATGGATAGAATGCAAAGTGGTTGGTTTCCTGGCAGTCATGAGGTCGAGGGTTCGAACCCCTCCAGGTCCACCAATTACCCCCAGCAGGTCAACCAATTACAGATAGTTAACGACCTACCGTTCGATAGGCGTTGAGTCAGAATGTTCCAAAATTCGCCAATTCTAGCCTACATGTTCCAAAATGCCAGTCTGACGCGGCAAGCTATCGCGACGCCACACATCGACGTCAAAAAGGACCGCCAGAGATGCAACATCCTCTGCAACGATGGGTTACGAACATGGAATGACCCAGTACTTCGCTGAGAGGTCAGAAGCTGTAATGCTTTGGGCGTCCGTCGGTAGGGATCCAGATCTAGGAATATCGTCGCACACAACCTGCTGACATGCTCGCGAAGCAGGAGGTAAACATGCGTTCGAATTGCTGCTGCGACCTCAATTATTTGTAAATCCAGAGGTTATCATTGAGCCGTTCTGTGGCTTTTTTTCAGTTGTAAAAAATGTACCAAAAGTGTTCGAAAGCACTCGGCCTCTTGATTCACATGAACCTAGGAATCACGCAGTCCGCCGTGGGTTACTTTGTTCAAGTAACCTCGCTCCTCGCGTTCAGCGCCAATTCCCATAAACACCCGCAAAACCCAAGTGCGCGAGCTACGTCCGATGATTTTCTGTATCGTGACGGGCAGGTGAACTGTTGCCATATGGCGCCGCACACTTTTGGTACACAGAGTAACTGACGTACTTGAATAGCGTGGAGCCAAGGGAGAAGAAACTGAACGGGAAGTCGGTGAAAACATCTCCTTTTGAATTCCCCAGAACGACACCTCCATCACCACCCGATAGGATCCACTCTGCAGAAAGCGCAGAATCACTGCCCATTGATTTCCGAGCAGCACTGGACACGGAAGTCTCGCGGGTTGAAGCCGCTGATTCGCTGGATCAGTGTCAGATCCCTCGTCGGGCTTTTGTTTTCCTGCAATTGCGGTCAGACCAATCGGTATCCGTGTGCGGGATGTGTGCGTCGAAAATCCTTGGGCAACGCAGTCGACGGGCCCTGGCTTACTTAAACCTCGTTTAATCTCCTCGTCAAGGGCAGGGGAACCACAATAGACCACGGCGGAGAGGGCGGGATTCGAAGCCATCCACCGTGGTCTTCCCGAGATTTGCGGTAAATTCCTAATGTGCTAACAGGAAATACTTCGTTCCTCAGGAAACATCGATGGTAATGGTCTTCTTGCCCGCAAATAGCGAGGCTGGCAATACCACACGGTCCGGTTGGAGCACCCCTAAGGAGGTTTTCTTGAGAGCCCGCCGATCTGGGGGATGAATGTGCACGATGAGGTCCGCATTGAATGAGACGGCGAATTCAACACTTGTCCGCCACTCCGGGTTCTCCACTGTTCCCCTGGCCTCAGTAATCCAGGTAATATGGCCGAACCGGGTGGGACAACCTTCGACATGAATAGTCTCGCCGGGGCTAAACCAGTGTTTAGGTGCCGCCTTCTGCAAATGGACCGCCTCCCGGCCATGCTCTTCATAACACAGCAGCCAGCGCAGGCCAAGCGTAGGTAGCAGTTCGCTGTTGATGACCGCCGCCCACGCGTACTGATTCCCGTCGCCCGGGAAGCTGCCGGGGATCAGCGCATCTTCGGGGGCGTAGCGGTTGCCGCAATCCATGGCAAAGCAGAGGTTCGCGTACAAGGTAAGCAGAAAAGGCTGGTAGTCCTCTTGCCTGATGCGCCCTGCCAGCGTCCCGTGCTCCATGAAGTTCGAGGTCATCGGGTATTCGTGATTTGTGTTCATCCCTAATATCTGCAAACCCGCCAGAGCGCGATGTCGGAAGTGTCCCGCATCCAGTTCGGGATCACCCCAGTCACTTGACCACCAATCCATAATGTAGCGATGGTTTTCATAGCTCCCCAGGTCTGCGGGCAGGCGGGCGGTGTCGAAAGCCGTAATGGGTGTAATCCCCGCTCGCTTCATCTCCGGGCTGCGGTCGGCCAGCGTCTTTCGAAGCGAGCGTTCGATATCGGCCCGCATCTCGCGCGCCACGCTTGCTACCTCTGCGGCCTCCTGCTGCAGCGCAGCATCCTGATGCTCGGCGCCAGCGCGTTCCAAGCAACGCCCATGCTCAACCAGACCTCGCCAGGTCCACGAGGCATTCTGGTAATAGTAAGCTTGGGACTCGGGATTGTCGTCGCGTGGATCTCCGTTGTCGGCTTCGGGAGAACCCCAGATCAACCCATGGCGTGGGTCCTCCGGTGGGAAGTGGTCCTTTGCATACCTGTAGCGCCGCAGCACAAAGTCGATCATGCGACGCAGCACAGGCAAGCGCTTCCTGAGAGCGCCGATGTCGTGAGTGTAATCGTAGGCACGGGCGGAAACTTCAAGAAATACGCCGGTATCGAGCGTGGCATCAACCTGATTCTGGGTGTTGAACAGGAAGTTTCCATCCGGCAGAATGAGGTGATCGAGATAGTACTGGAAATAGGGTTCGACCTCTTCCGTCAGATTCCAAAGCTGCTGCGCCCAGACAAACCCATAATGCGCCACAGGAAAATTGCGCAAAGCGACACCCCTGCAATAGGGCCCTTCGCCGATCTGGTAAGTTGGTTCTAAGCCGTGATAACTGCAGCGGCATAGAGTGATGCCGGCACGCGCCGCGTCCAACAACCATTCATCCGGTATTTCGACCTTCATTTTATCCTCAAAGAAATGTTGCCACTGACCCCATATGCCGGCCAGGTTCGTGAAAAATTCCGCCGCCGTCCCATTCCAGTAATGTTCAACGCATTCGCCACACTGGAGACAACCCTCCCCTTCATAAACGTCACCAGGGTCGGCAAGGCGCCCCGCTCCCTTCGGTGGCAGCGTTGCTCGAATGCGCCCCAGCGGCCGCGCATCTGCTCCCGCCGGGAGAATTACCATAACCTCGTAACCTACCTGCGTAATGGGATTCCATACGCCAATGTCAGCAGCAGGAAGGTAACCGCCCAGGAGTGTTCGCTTGCTGTAACCGGGCACGTACGCGTAAAGATCCGGGTATCGCATATAGGCCCGAAATACGGACGGCAGAAAGTTACTGGGAACAAACACCCGCTCGATCAGATCCGGAAGCCAAGCCAAGTCTGGATTCGCCACAAATTGGCGTGAGGTCCCGTCTGCTTCCAGCCACAAGGATTTCTCGGTCCCGCCCTCCTCATTGCCCAGGAATGTCCAACCGATCATTTCCGGCCCTAAGGCTGCCAGGTTCTCATAGCAAGGATCCTCAGCCGAGTTCAGGATGTAATCGCCCAGGACGTCGGGCCCAGGGACGTACGGCTGAGGACGCTCGAACTTGACTCCATGCGGAGAGTCTGTCGGCCGTGGACGAATTTTCGAGAGGTCACCAACCCGCTTTGGGATATGGGCGATCTCGCCTGCTTCGGTAACATAAGCGATGGCGCCTTGATGAGTGACGTGCTTTTCGAACACCGCTGTGGCTATCCCATTCAGCCAGGGCAGGACAGTAATAAGCCGCCATCCTCCAATGGCGTCGCCTGGTTTTAGACTCTTCTCCTCTGCACCCAACCGCGCCTTTACCGAGCACGCCTGGATCTCGGAAACCCGCGGCGAGTTCTTCAATGCCTCGCGTTCGCCCGGCAGGAACAAGCTGTATTCGTTTTGAATCCGGCCCGGGTGATAATGTCCACGTTCAGAAGCGGGAGGAAGCTGTGGCGCCGCCTTTGATGCCGTGCCGGCCTGCCCTCCTGCTTTGGCTGACGTGTTCTTTGCCAGTGCAATTGCCGGAGCAATCGCGGCATGCTTGAGGAATAGTCTTCTTTTCATGGTGGGAACCTCCGAGTGGATAGGATCTTGCTGCTTCAGCTTGTCTTTTGGCCCATCGAGCATCGACGGCGTCCGCAGCCCAATCTTGCGGCTCATTCTCGATTGCTGGGCTTGGTTTGTCCTTTGTACTATAGCTACTTGTTCAGCAGAATCAGAGTTCCGAATAGTTGACAGTCGCGCCAGAACATACCATTCATTCCTGACCAGTGAAGCTGCTGTTTCAAGGGCCCCTTTCCCGTATCATTGTCATTAATGGCGATGTCGAATCCGATCGGGTGCCCTCCTTCGTTGATGGCCGCCATTGTGGCGCCGGGGAGTGACATGCGAACTTCGAGATTATAACCTTTGGCTGTTCGCCTGAATGCATAAGCGCCGTTGTAAGGAGGTTTTGGGAAAACGTCCGTGATTTCGTTCTTGACCATGACTTCGCCAGGATATGCCAAGGGCTCCGTCGAGCCATCCGGAAGCGTAAACAGGGGCTGGGGCGCGCCCGGCTGCTTTTTCCAGAAATTGTCAAAGACGAAGGGGCGGCGGCTGCTGTAAACAAAGTGGAACTCGTGATGCATCGTATCACCGATGTAATATCGCGACATGCCACAGCCATCGTTGTCGAACATCAGCTCCACCCCATCGTCATCCCAGGACCCCGTCTCCGTGCCTTTGACAAGCGAGCCGTGCGGCTCTGTGACCACATCATCGAGCACTTCGACGGCTATGTAGATGTACTGCTCATCCCACTGAACCTTGAAGGTGGCGGAAAGATCCGCGGGACCCTTCCACTTTGCGGAGGACATCCCCTGGCCGACGAAGAAGAACTTCTCCTGGTCCATGGTGAAGCCCTTAACGTCGGACCAATCGGACAGGTCGCCATCGACCGTGATCGTGTGGGCTCGCTTGGGCGCGTAATAGGTCGCCCAAGAGTAGGGCGAAAAAGCGCGGAGCGGGTGCGTGAGAAAACCCGCAGCACACGCCAGCGCCGTCAGCAGTAAGGCGACAGAGCACGTCGTATGTTTTCTTATCATGGGCATCTCGCACTTCCGGTTTACCATTTGCCATCCAATGCGGTCCAAGGCCGGCCACGACGAATTCAGGGACCGGAGTTGGCCGGTTCTGCTTCCACGATGCGAAACCGGCTTCTCTCGGCGTCGTTCCTGGTTTCCGCTGCGGCCAGGTCGCGAAGTCGAGCCGTCAAGGTCGCGACCTCTGATTTATCCCCGCTCGCGCGCAGCGCGCTGATCAGGTGAAAAAGCGCAGTGCGGTCCGTGGGGTCGAACTTTAACGCCAAACGGGATTCCCCGACCGCCTGCGCCACGTCTCCGGCCCGCAGGTAGAGGCGGCCCAGCACGTCATGCGCCGGGGCGAAGTCGGCTTTGACCTTGGCAGCCCGTTGGGCGGCCGCTTCCGCCTCCTTGAACTCGGGTGTTCCTGGAGCGGCGCCGCGCCGCGTGAGAACCTCAGCGATGAGGTAATTCAACGTGGGCTCGTCGGGCGATTCTTTCAGGCGGGAGCGAAGGACCGCCAGAGAGCGCTCGGAGTCGTTCCTTTCAAGCAGCGAAATTCCCAGGCCCACCGTGGCGAACTCCTGCCGCGGCTCCAACTGGTTCGCCTTCGCAAAGTCGGCGTCGGCTGCATCGTATTTCATGAGCTGAGCGTTCAGAACTGCTCGTTCAGCGTAGAGTGCGGCGGAGTCGGGGATCTGTTTCAAGCCGGCGCTGGCAATATCAACCCCCACCTGGAACGCGGCGTGGTCCAAGCAAAGGGTCGCCAGATCGAGGTAATTCCGAACGTCGCGCGGCGCGAGGTCGATCGCCCGGCGCAGCGCCGCGGCGGCTGCCGGAGTTTCATGGTTAGCCTCGTACGCAGCGGCGACCAGATTCAACGCATCATCCTGTGCGGCCGCGCCTTCTATGATCGGCTTCAGGGTTTCGATAGCCGTGGCGTGCCGACCCGTCATGTATTGAATCAGCCCTAAGTTGTAACGGTTACGCCAATTGTATGGCTGGAGGTCAAACAATCGCCTGATAACCGGCTCCACAGCGTCCAGTTGCTGAACATGAACCAGGCAGATTCCGTATTCTGCCAACGCCGGCGGATTACTGGAAATGGCCTTCCCTGCCAGTGCGAAATGCGCCACCGCCTTGTCGCACTGGTTTTGCTTGAAGGAGAGGGAAGCTAGCATGGCATGGGCGGTCTCGTTCGACGGGTCGATGCGGATTATGCGGTCCAGCAGATTCTGGGCCGCTGGACTTCCGGCCGCGTACTCACACTGCGCCGCGCCTTCCAACGCGGGAAGGTAGTTAGGTCGGATTCTAAGAGCTCGCTGATAGGAGCGCAGGCCCTCCTCACCTCGACCGAGGGCGGAGAGCGCTGATCCTTGCAACGTCCAGACGCGAGCGTCGTCAGGGTGCTCGCGGGCCAGGGCCTGAGTCATTTCCAGGGCGCGCGCGGAGTTGTGCGCGCGAAGCGTTTCGATCGTTGACTGAATCGTGGGGGCGCTTGACTGGGCTCGGGTAAAAGCAGCGTCGGCAAGGCAGGCGAGCAGGGTAACCGAGCAGAACCAAGCGAGCTTTTGTCGAGGTCTCTCTACGCTCATCTTATTTGACGGTACAGAGGCAGCCCTGGCGGATGCCCAAGGCGCCCCGCGGGTCCTCGCCGCTTCCAATTCATCTCACATGTGCCTTGCCCGACCATTTCTTCCAGGTGGGGGCGTCCATCAGGATCTTCATGAAGGCCCCTCCAACCACCGGCCGAGCCTGAAATCCGATTTCTCGCCCAGCCTCCGTGTAGTACAGGCACTTCTTGCCCAAGCAACCTGTCCCATACGAGATTGTACTTCTGGCTCCAGGTGCCAGGCCGGTCGAAGGCCAGACGAAAGTGGTCGCCGTCCTGGGCCATTGTAGTCCGTCGGCGGGCAAACTCTCCCCAACGGGCGGGAGAGGGGCGGAAAAAGAAGGATTACCATAGGACCCGCGGCTCTGAAGGTTCGAAGAAATTCGGAATGTGTCATCCTTCGCTTCGCTCGGTCGAAAATCAGTGCCTATGGTGCGGGACGCCCGCACCACGACGCCGGGCCGGCGCCACTCTAGAAGCTCACCTTCATGCCGAATTGCACCCAACGCGGATTGAAAGTGGACACTGACTGCCCGAACGTTGCATCCGCTAGATTGCCGTCCACTCCGTTCAGGTTGGGACGGTTGAACAGATTGAAGAATTCGAAGCGTAATTGCAACGCAATCCGTTCTGTGATGCGGTTGTCCTTGACGAGTCCGAAATCGACGTCGGCGAAGCCAGGGCCCCGATACCGACCCGGCTTCAGGTCGCCGTATGTCCCCATGGCGGGCACCGGAAAGGCTGACGCGGGGAACAAACCATTCAAGTAGGCTTGGCGGCTCCTCGTGGGCATCTTGTACCCAAAGGAAGGTACATCGGGGAAGGCGTAATTGTAACCGTCAGCCTGGTAGTCGCCGCTGCCTGGCTGCATCCCGATCACATTGCCGCTGGCATCCTGGATCGGCTCAAAAGGCGCGTTGGTAGAAACCACAAAAGGATATCCGTCCTGCAAAATGGTATTGGTGGAAAGTTCCCAACCGCTCAGCAGATATCGCAATGCCTGGGGGCCGGCTTTCAGAGTCCCCGGTGTATAAGTCCCGCTGAGAGAGAAGCGGTTTGGAGCGTCGAACAGGAATGGTTGCCAGTAGGAGCTGATAGCGTTCTGGTTCGGATAATAATCTCCATCGAACCAACCACTCGAGCGCGTGTAAGCAGCCATAAACGTGCCGTGACCGCTATACCGCTTCTGTAAACTCAAAATCAGGGCGTTGTAGGAGACCGTGTTTCCGTTGGTCATGTATCGCATGCTGCCGAACGACGGGAGAATCCTGGTCAGGACATCTTTGTTTTCGATCAAATCGCCGGCAAAGCGGTTGATGTCCGTCCCGGTGCATCCTTGCCGCTCCACGCAGCCCGTCAACTGGTCCACGGAATGGGAACCGCTGTAGCCTGCGCTGACCATCCATTGACCAGGCAAGCGGCGCTCAACCGCGCCAGAGTAGTTGTAAGTGCGTGGAGCACCCATGTTCCGATCAATTGCACCCACGGCCAACTGATCGCCCACCAAGCCGCCGTGGGCATCCAGTGTGGCGGGTGGCAACTGTGGATAGACAAACCCAAAAGGCGGAGTATTGCTTGTGCCCACGACGAAGAGCGGCGCCGTGGTGCTCCCGCGGATAAAAGTGGGGAAAACAGGAGCCGGCGGATTGCCCGTCAAGCTTTCTTGGTCGATTGCCAGCGTTATCCAGTCGTGGTACACGCCGAAACCGCCGCGCACCGCCCAGGTTCCTGTTCCAGTCGGATCCCAGGCAAGACCGATCCGGGGATTGAAGCTGTTGATGGCGTGGTTATAAACGTGTTGAACCTGTTTCATGATCCCGCCGGCCACCTGCTCAGCTTGCGTCGAACCGCTTCCAAGGAAGAAATTGGCAAGCACCGTGCCGTGCGTGGGATAAGCATTGCCAAAATTATCCCAGCGGAAACCTGCCGTCAGGGTGAGATTGGGTTTCACCTTCCAGACGTCCTCAACGAAAGCTCCGTGAGTGGTCTTCGCATCGTCATAATTCGCTTGGACAGGTTGGCCAGTCAATGGGTTATACGACACGTTGGTTTCACTGTAGGGGTTATCCTCGACCAGATCCAAAGGACTATTGAACTCGAAGTTAGGTTGCGAGTAGACGACCCCCCAAGGGCGGACGTCATCGCCATGCCATCCCTCGTAGCCGAATTTGAAGGTATGGGTCCCACGCACCATAGTGAGGACGTCTCTCCACCGATAGTTATGCTGGATGAAGTCGCCGTCCGCAAAACCGATTCCCAGGCCGGAATTCATCCCGACCACAGATATAGGCGGCACTTTGATATCGCCCGTCTGGTACCAGAGCCCTTGGACACGCAAGAGCCCCGCCATGGCTTCATTGAGTGTCCTCCCGCTGAAAGTATGGGTTTCGTTCAGCTGCAGCGAGTTCGTATCATAGCGACTGGTGGTGTCAAACCCAGTGCGATCTGACGGGGCTTGATCGTTGTGCGTCATGCGATAGAAGTTACCGTACAGCCGGTCTTTGGCGAAGTAGGTGTCGATTCGCGTGTTCCACTGCAAGCCATTCCGGTACGGACTTGCCTCATAAGTTCCGGAATCGATCATGGGCAAATCGCAGGGGATATTGGTTGCGGCGGAGGTGCCGCAGGTGGTGGGGAAGATATCCTGCGCCGTTTCGGCCACTGTTCCTACGGCCGAGCTTTTGATGGGGTAAGTCGTGAGCAGTTGCGTGCCGAGGGTGTTGGGGAAGTTCTGCTGCGCCCATTCCACGAATTGAGGATCCTCCCACGTGAAGGCTTGATTTCCCGTCGAGAAGCTTGATCGCAACGGCTCGATGGAGAAGAAGAAATAGGTGTGCTTGTGCGGGATCACAGGTCCCCCGACGGAACCGGAAAAGTTATTGCTTTTAAATGGGGCATAGGCGGGGCCGGTAAATTCCGATCGTGCCCAAAGATGCTGGTCAGTGAAGTAGTCACTTACATTACCGTGGTATTGGTCCGTGCCTGACTTCGTGGTCATCTTGATGATAATGGCGCTGTTTCGCCCGTACTCGACGCTGAAGTCGTTGGTCTCAGTGGTGACTTCCTGGACAGAATCGGGGTTGGGGGTCAGGTTCAGATTTCCACCATCAATGTCGCTGGTGACGTCCAGGCCGTCAAGCAGGAACATGTTGCTAAGCAGGCTCTTCCCATTCGCGCTGGCTTCTACGGGCAACTCGGTAGCAAAGTTGTCTGGAATAGTACTGGCCAGACCACTCGAGCAGGATCCCGGCGCCGTCCCGACAAGCACACCCAGACCGGTGACGCCCGGCGTGGCAGCTGCTAGACCCAGAAAGTTCCGCCCCTCCAGAGGCAGCGTGTGCAACTCTTGGCCCCCGATGGTCGCCTGAACCCGACTGTCCGCCGTGTCCAGCAAGGTGGCTTGCCCAGTCACCTCAACCGACTGCCGGGTTCCGGCCAGCGTCAAGGTCACGGGGAGGTTCATGGTCTGTCCCGTCTGCAAGTTGAACTTGACCACCGTGGCGTTGAAGCCGGTGCTTGATACCGTGACTTCATAATCTCCTGGAGCGAGACTATTGAACCGGTAGTTTCCTCCAGTGTCGGTAGTCAGCACTTGGGAGACCTGGGTTGCGGTGTTGGTCATCTTGACCGTCGCATTGGGGATTACTGCGCCGCTCGGGTCCTTGACCTGCCCCTCGAGGTTACTGCTGAATTGGCCGTAGGCTAGTATGGAGCAGCATAGAATTGCCAGCGTGAGCATGCATGGACCGGCGAAGCGCGCCGCTATGGAAATTCTGCCGTTCGGCCGCCTGGAGCAAATGGCTACAGGCAAGAGCGGGGCGTTCGCGCCCCTTCTGGTCGGAGATGATGCGAGCCTGCTGTTCACGGTGGTTTCCTCCTTTGCGCCACTGACGCTATAAACGTTCTCTTTCCTTCTCAAAGGCCATCCGAGCTAGGATTCAAAACAAGCACGTCCCCTTCAGAGTGGGCCGAGCCTGTGATGCGCAAGAGCCAAGGCGTAAGTGATTTCGGAAGACTCGGGGCCGTCCTGCCTTGCCACCTCCAAGAATCATAGGGCATCGTTATATGCCCCATGGTCCAGTGCTAGTTTGCCGCCAACAAAAGCCAGTCGCGAGGGCAAACAAGGAAGCCGGTTCACCCGTAGGTTGTTGGCTTCCCGAGGTCGCTCTTACATTCCGGCACCTGTTAAGCCGAGTTGTCGGTACCGGTACCGCCAAAGCCTAACGCTCACAGGCGGCAGTGTCAAGTACTTTTTTCGCCTGGTGGTCTTTTTTCGTGTGGACATTGTGGACGATTTGGTGGGGGTTAAGACCTGATAGCTATATGGCGGGCGTAGCATACTAGGGGGCCGAGGGTTACTGACCGGCAATCCTGGCAGAAGCTAAGCGACTCGAGCGGCTGGGGTCTTCTCATCAAGGCGTCGTGCCGATCATTTTCCATCCATCTTTGCTGTTGCATACCGTTTTCAAGTCTGCTAAGGTTGGCAGGGTGTAGCGGTACCGGACACGAAATTACATCCCAGAAAGCTGGTGGAGAGACATGGTAATCGATGAACGGCCAGTGGGACTTGGACTCGGTGCGGTCTTGCAAAACCTGATCGTTTCGGTACCGATTGAGCCCAGTGGGCGCATATGCCGGGTCATTTCGTGACTCGGCTCAATTCCATGCTGGATGGTGTTAGTCATCTTTGAAAGCGCGATGGTCAAGACTCTAGACTTTTTCCTTTGGTCCGGTTCATGATTTCTTCAACTCTTATAGCGATCTTACTCGCTCCACAGCAGCGGTGTGCCTTTATGAATGTGGAAGCCAGACTCGCCATGGAGCAGCGCCGAAGTGACTTCCCTAGGGGGCGACGTTCTCAGCCTTATGCTGGGCGTGAACCATCGAACACGTTTGGGAGTGCGAATTTCCGTCCCTTGCCGCGGCTCAGGCAGCTCTGGCGCAAATCTCAGGCGATTCGGAACATGAAGCTCTATTCCGCAAACAGAACTTTATATGACTGAACTCCATACAGAAATCGACAAAATTCTTGAGCTCTAGTCTGCGAGCTCGCACAAGATCTCGAGGAGGCATGGCATGAGTTACGTTGGCTTTAGAGACCTATATAGGTGGTGCAGTATACCCGCTGAGGAACTACCCAACCGCGCCGACTTGCGCGTTCGTTTCCGAATCGTTCGGGATTCCGCCGAAATGGGTGAGTTGATGGCGACGGAGTTTCTCCAACTGATTGAGGCCAACAACAGATTGGGGCTTCCGACCCGAGCTATTGTTCCCTGTGGGCCGAATTGTTGGTACGGGCCCTTCACCGCAATGGCGAATTCCCGAAACATCTCATTACGGCATTTGACTGTTTTCCACATGGATGAGTGTCTGGACTGGCAAGCACGTCCGCTGCCCACGAATCATCCGTACAACTTTCGTACGTTCATGGAGAAGTACTTTTACGGTGGCATTAGTCCTGAACTGGCCGTTCCAGAGTCGCAGAGGTTTTGGCTACTGCCGTCAACCATCGAACGTGTACGTGTGGCGATAGAAGAGGCCCCGATCGACATCACGATCGGGGGATGGGGACAAGACGGTCACATTGCATACAATCAGGCTCGGCGTCATCCTTTCAGCCACATAACTATCGAAGATATAGCTGCTTGCAGCATTCGCGTTCAGGAGAACAACCTTGACACGGTTCTGGCTCTGGCCCAGCGGACCCTCGGGGCAGCTTACCAGTTCGTCCCCCCGATGTCCGTGACCCTCGGCGTGCGTGAGTGCTTATCCGCCAAACGCGTCCGAGTCTATAGCGACACTGGTGCATGGAAACAAACGGCGTTGAGAGTCGCACTGTTTTCCGACCCGACACCGGAATACCCGATGACGCTGCTGCAGAGACACGCCGACGCGATCGTCACCGCAACATTCGAGACGGCCCGTCACCCTATTAGCGAACATCCCGAATGGGAACTCTTCTGATTCCGATTTTCAGGAGCTCAAAATGTCTCCTCGAGTTTTGCAATTCAATGCCCAGTCTCCCTACCGGCAGCTAATTGGAGTGGGTGGCATCGGAGCAGGCCTTTTCTTCGAACTGGAGGGTAATCACACGCTGGGCCGGAATGAAAGCCGCCCGGCACGATTACTGAACATTCGTGATTACTGCAAGCTCCACATCATAGGCCATTACGTCGCCGTCCTGCTGGGCGCAAACCCGAGCGGCTCCCCTTTTCATGTTCTTCCTATCGGGAAAGTAGGAGCCGACGATGCTGGTCGCCGGATGATTGGAGAAATGGCTTCTGCCGGCATAGACACGCGATACGTTGACGTCCTCCCAAATCAGGCAACTCTTATGAGTGTATGTTTCCAGTACCCCGATGGTTCAGGCGGAAATATCACGACTAACAACTCTGCCGCCTCCGCATTGACCAGTAGCGATATCGATACGTGTGAGACACTTCTTGCCGACAGAGGCTCCCGTACAATCGTGTTGGCAGCGCCAGAAGTCCCGCTGGAGGTGCGCCACCACCTGTTGAAGCTTGCCACGATGCATCACGCCTTTCGCGCGGCCGCTCTTACGTCGGCCGAGATTGTCACGGCCCGTAAGAAAGGGTTCTTCTCGGACGTTGACCTGATAACTATGAACGAGGACGAGGCTGGAACGCTGATCGGCGAGGCCTTCAACGCCGCCAACCCGCGCCCTTTTATTGACCGCTGCGCAGACACGCTCAGAGCCGAACAGGAACATATTCAGATCATCCTAACCGTCGGAGAGCGAGGAGCCTTCGCTTTCGCCGAAGGAAGTTGGGACTACTGTCCGGCTGCAAATGTTCCCGTAGTCAATACTGCTGGCGCTGGAGATGCCTTGCTGGCTGGTGTATTGGCGGCACTCGCGGTTGGGATCCCCTTCATCAGGTCAGGTCTAACTCGGGTATCTCTACCCGATTGTCCGCTGGACAGCGCCTTCCATTTCGGCGCGCTTTTGGCTGCTTACACTGTTACCTCACCTCACACGATTCATCCAGGTGCAAATCTCGATACTCTTCTGTCTTTCGGTCAGGAGTTAGGCATTACCCTTTCAGGCGCGCTGAACGGTTACGTTGGACCTCTGATCGGCAACGAAGACACCCGACTAGTGCTCCCGCAGCGCAAATGAAGCGATTCTCTCTGTTCTTGGGGAGGACAACTATTTCTCGCTAAAACGACGCCGCTGGGCGATAACGTGCTCGACCAACTCATCGGTGATCTTGTGCGGCAGGAATGCCAGCGCGAGAGAGTTCCTGCAGACCGTTCAAGTTTTGGGCCTCATAGCGCCCCAGCCGCTTGCGCTCCGTAGGCACGGTGGTTTGAAAATCACGAGCGGCTACTTTGATGCCGTGCCGGCGTGCGTAAGTGACCAAGCGGAGGCGATAATCAAGCGGGTTCTTCATTTGACGAACCAGGTCGAAGTAGGGGAAGGGAGCCGACATAGGTCGGCGATTTTAGCCGCGCCGCGCTGCCTTGGTCCCCCCCACAAAGGCAGCGATCTCTCCCCTCCTCTTTTCGCTCAAACACTTTAGCTCCGCAGGGCGGATATGATGTACCTTTCCAATACCATCGGCGCAAAATTCTTGACAAAGGCCGAGCAATCTAGTATTAACGTAAGATGGTTTTAGTAAACGCCTTCTTTAGATCCTTATTCACCCAAGACGTTGCTGTATGAAACGAATAGGAAGGGAAAGCGGTCCGACCGAAGTGAACAGCGGCAGGAGGGGGAAATGGAGTGACCGGAGGGGATTTCATGGAGCGAAAAAGTGTAGTGGTAGTGGGGAGTCACGTACAGGGGTTGTTCATGCGCGTATCGCGGTTCCCCACAGCCGATGAAACTGTGCTGGGATGGGGTTACAAAGAGGCGCTAGATGGCGGCAAAGGATCCCACCAGGCGATTGCTTGTGCTCGTGTCGGCTTGCCCACGTATTTCGTAGGGCGAGTAGGCGCGGACCGACTCGGCAACCTGGGAGCCCGGTGGATGTCGCAGGCTGGGGTTGACCTAACCTATCTTTACCGCAGTAGCAATACTCCTACGGGCTGCGGATTTGTAATGATCAATCCTCAAGGAGTGCCCGCCATCGTAACGGCTATGGGCGCGAACGAGGAACTGAGTCCCGCCGATATAGACCTTGCCAAGCCCGCTCTGGAGAGGGCAAAGATTGTTCTGATTACCTTCGAGATTCCTGTTCCTACCGCCCTTTATGCAGCCCGGAAGGCGAAAGAGTTCGGAGCAATCACCGTCTTGACGCCCGGGCCGGCGGAGCCGCTCGCCCGTGATGCTCTGGCGGGCGTTGACCTGTTAATACCGAACGAAACAGAAGCGAAAATCCTCACCGGAAACTCTGCCGACGCTTTGATGTCTCCCCAGGAACTCGCCCGTAGGCTGCGGGACCAATTCGGACCAGTAAAGCTGGTGATTACTATGGGGGAACAAGGAGCCTACGTTGTGACGGATGAGATCGAGCAAGTGGTGCCCGCTTTCGCAGTGGAGGAGGTAGCGGACACGGCAGGCGCTGGAGATGCGTTCAGCGCTGGATTGGCCTATGGCCTTGTAGTGGGCGGATCGCTGACCGAGGCAGTGCGATTCGGATGTCTGACTGCTGCTCGGGCAGTTACAATAAGAGAGAGTATTCCGGGCTTCGGAACTCTGGATGAAGTGTCTGGATTTGCAGCCCAGCACGGCTTTGAAATTCCATTGCAACTTGTAAAGCTTCAGGGAGAGTAATAATTTTCCATTAGGAGGAACGTAATGGCGATTGTTATGCGACTCATTCAGACCTTTCAGGCCTCGAAGAGGGCAGAGTTCATGGACTTGGAAAGGAAGTTCGCCGATCTGGAAAAGAAGGCGATTCTTCCCAAGGGTCAAAGGATGACACCGATTGCGGCCCATGAGCCGGGTAATACCTTGATTTGGGAGGGTTGTTTCACAGATTTACTCGACGCCCAACAAGCCCTGCGCTTGTTTGAAACCAATGGCGAGCATGTTGCCCTGTTCAACCAACAAGGTCCGCTTATCGAAAATGCTTGGGTCGAGTTCTATGAGACACTGGATTTCTGAGTTAGTTCGTACGGCCGTGGGGCAAACATGTGCTCTCTGACTTGGGCTTTCGGAGGCACAGAAAACTCGTTTTGCTAGCGCCCATCCGGCGGCGTTGGGTTGGAGTCTTTTCCCGTACAGAGACTTTCGACGGAGGCTTCAGCCTTCCACCGAGGTGAGCCTATGCTGCCTTGGGATTTCTTCTGGCAAACAGACCACGCAGGCGGCGCGGGCGGAGAAGTCTTCGCCGCATGACAATGTCGTCGCACATATTATGGTAGACCCACCAGCTCCAGTTGGGGCGAGAGATTCCGGCCCCGTGCCGCGCTTGCGCCGCGTACTTTCACTATGGGATTTGATTTTCTACGGCATCGTGCTGATCCAGCCGATTGCCCCCGTTCCGCTTTTCGGAGTGGTGCAAGTACGCTCGCACGGCTTTATCGTGGATACCATCCTGGTCGCCATGCTGGCCATGATGATTACGGCCTTCAGTTACGGGCGCATGGCAGCCTTGTATCCCTCTGCCGGGTCGGCTTATACCTATGTGGGCCGTGGCTTAAATCTGCATCTCGGGTTCCTGGTGGGCTGGGCAATGTTTCTCGACTACTTGCTGCAACCCCTTCTCAACGCAGTCTGGATGGCGGAGACGATTCATGGCTGGGTTCCCGGCGTTCCCACCTACGGCCTTATGGCGGTGTTCCTGGGCACCATCACCTTTATGAATTTGCGCGGCATTCGTACCAGTGCTTTGGCCAACAAACTACTTCTCGCGCTGATGTCTGTGGTCATCGCGGCATTCGTGATCCTGGCCATCCGATACCTTTTTCACCTCGATCGCTGGAATGGGATATTTTCCGCAGTGCCTTTCTACGATCCGAAAACGTTTGACTACCGGGTCATCCGCAGCGCGGTGCCGCTGGCCGCGCTGACCTACATCGGATTTGACGGCGTGACGACCCTGGCCGAGGACGTCCAGAACCCGAAACGGAATGTGCTTCTGGCCACCGTTCTGGTCTGCTTGTTTACCGGCATTTTTAGCAGCCTGGAGGTCTACTTAGGCCAGCGCGTGTGGCCGACTTTTCATTTCGCCAACGTCACGGGCGCTTTTATGGACGTTTGTATGCGCGTGGGTGGGCGCGGGCTGTTCCTAGCCATGACCGCCATTACCATCCTTGCCGGGGCAGGCAGCGCGCTCACAGGAGGCCTAGGGGCAGCTCGCTTGCTCTTTGGAATGGGACGCGACAACGTTCTTCCGCGAGGGGTCTTTGGTCACCTGGATCCGAAGCGCAACACCCCCAACTACAACATCTGGATCATTGCGATCCTCGCCTTTGCCGGCGGAGTGTTGTTGTCCATCCATGGACACGGCTACGAGAACGCAGCGGAGTTGCTGAACTTCGGCGCTTTCATCGCCTTCATGGGAGTTAATTTCTCAACGTTTTGGCAGTTTGGCGTCAAACGCGCCACGGGTCGCCAGATCAACCTCCTCGGAGATGTCCTTCTTCCGCTGTTCGGCTTTGGATTTTGCGGCTGGATCTGGCTCAACCTGAATGTCGTGGCAAAAGTTGTGGGTGGGGTCTGGCTAGCCGTCGGAATTATCTACCTGGGCTTCAAGACCAAGTGGTTCCGCGAGAAACCGGTCGTATTCGATTTCATCGAGCCCTGACCGTGGCGGTAAGTCGTCTTGCTTTAATTTGGCGCATCCTGCGCCTCATTTATGTTCCACCCATCCACGGTGACAACCGGCGTTGACCCTTGAGCATCCTTACGGCTGTAAACGGCTGAGATTCTCCTCTTTTCTCCGGGACGTAGAGGGAAATAGTTATCTTCCCAACGCACGGGTAATATTTCGTCACCACCTCTTCCTTTGAGAACGCTCAAATGGATGAAGAACGCCAAGTGATTACTCGGGTTCTCGACAAATACGCTGGTTATTCCATCCTCACCCTTGGATTCGTTCTGCGAAGAAAGGTTGAGCGTGGTGGGCGGCAGCTTCGCGAGTTCGCTAAGGTCCGCGAAGGATTTCTCGGGCGTATATTGGCCTGTTGCTTTGTCCCAATCTAGGATGTCGGGTTTCGTCGAGAGCCAGTAGAAATTGGAGCTCATCAACTTTCCTTGCGAATCCGTCAATTCAAGCTGCAAGAAGTAGGTCGTGGTCAATTGAGGTATCTCTGGTATTGCAAAAATCCTGGTGATGCTATCAGGTTGGATGTCGAAGCTCGCTCGCTTCGAGTACTTTTCATTCATATCCAGGTCGTAGAGTTGGGCACTGCCGGCTAGTTTCCCGAAACCCCGATAATACGAGTTGACAACCGCGATCGAATGATCGTCATACGAATACTGGATGTGGAGGGGCTCGCACCCCTTCTTGGCGCCAAAGTACCCGCCTCCCGGCCGCAAATAATAGTCATAGAGATGCCAGATTACCGATGGCCAACCGTTATCGAGCATCCATTGGATCACTCCAGTGGCATTGTACTTGTTCCTGCCGTAAGCCTCGAACATCGCACGTTCACCATCGTAGGAGTCCACCTGTGCTTTGAGCACGAAGTCCTTGAGGGTTGAGGAGGGGCCGTAGCGCATGGCGAGGATTTGACTGTACTCCTTGAGGTTTATCGGTATCCAACGACCGCAATGGAAATCCCAATAATCATTTGTTACGGGCCAGAGATGATCGGGCGGTAAGAACTCCTTCAGACTCTTGATGGGGGGAACCGCTGCGCCAGGACTCGTTTCCGTGTTAAACCCAAAGGCTCCCCCACGGTCAATGTCCGTTAGCCAGTAGACCGGAGGGACATATCCATATGGGCCTGTCATTTTGAGTCCTGTCGGACCCGACACCTCAGTCGGAGCCTGCGTCGCAGATGACTGATAAGGGTTGGGCCAGTCAAGCTCTTTAAATATGTCGATGTATGTTTTTTCGACCTTTGCGATAGGAGGATTGTCACTTCCATACAAAAAGTCGAAGACCGAAGGATGAGTTCGTAAGCGCCGAATCTGATCGCGCATTGAGGCCTCCGAGACCGTGTAATTCTCGGGAGTCCATTTCTGCCAATGCTCCCACTGATCACAGCAGCACAAGCCTGCCAGAATGAGAAGCCCATGGCGGTCGGCCAGGCTTAGAAAATTATCATCCTCGAGTTTCCCCTCCATGCGTACCGTATTCAGATTCATATCCAAGACGTATCGGATCTCTGCTTCCTGCCGCTCAGGAGAGGCGCGAAGCATCATGTCCGGGGCCCATCCGCCACCCCGGATCAGAATCCGCCGGCCATTGATACTGAAAAGCCGAAAGCCCTTCGCGGTCAGCTCCGAGGTGACCTCACGAATGCCGAACGGCAGCGTCTTCGCATCCGAGATTCCCTCACCAGTCTCAAACTGGATCTTGAGGTCGTATAAATTCTGCGGACCAAGCTTGGCAGGCCACCACAGGCGCGGCGATCGCAGGTTCAATTGGGGGTACGCGTCGGGAGAAAACCTAGCTACCTTGACTTCGTTAGGGCCGAGTTTCACCTTTTGGGCGAACTCCACCTTCTCAATATGCCCCCGCAGAGTTCCCTCGACTGTTCGATCCGTCGCGTTATGCAACTCGGCAGTCACGAGGAGGTGAGCTACATCGAGAGAGGGCAAGTCCAGCTTGGTGACGACGTCCGGCCAGCGCACCTCCACCGCTCCCGTCGAGGTCAGGTACACGTCGCGCCAAAGCCCCATATCCTTGTCGGGCGGCGCAGGATTCCAATCCACCCAAGTCACACCCAGATCGTTCGCCTCCGGCGGCGAAACCTCAACCGCCAGCACGTTTGGCGCGCCGGGTGAAACCATCTTGCTCACGTCGAAATCAAATACCCGCCAGGTGCCGGTAGTCTGATCGGAGGTCGTCACTTGCTGCCCATTCAACCAGATATTTGCGCGGTAGTTGATTCCTTTGAAGTGAAGCCACACGGTACGTCCATGCCAACTAGGAGGCAACTCAAACTGATCCCTGAACCACCAGGAAACTCGAAACGGGCTATCCTG
>JBAVYG010000620.1:0-5358 GCA_049698675.1 Terriglobia bacterium | reverse complement strand
ACTCTCGACTTCTCGACTATCGATACACAAACGCGCCATCCGGGCCGACGCCCACGTGCAGGGCGCTTATCTTCTCGCCTTCCGACATCCGTCCCAACAACTGGCGCGAAATATCCGGGAGCAACGTGTTAGTGAGAATATTGTCCACATTTCGAGCCCCGCTCTCGACTTCGGTGCAGCGGCTGGCCACCGCATCGACCAAGCTCGGGTCATAGGTAAGTTGGATTTTATGGTTTTCCTGTATACGCCGCTGGATCTTCCCCAGCTTCAAGACCACGATCTGTTTCAGCGATTCATCGCGGATCGGGTAGTACGGGATCACCACCATACGGCCAAGAAATGCCGGTTTGAAGGTCTTATTCAGCTCCGGCTTCAGGGCCTTCACAACCGCCTCAGGGGTTGGCATGGTCTCCGGATCAGCACAGAGCTTCATCATTCGGTCCGTCAAAGCGTTGGTGGTCAGTATGATAATGGTATTCTTGAAGTCGATTTCGCGACCCTCGCCATCTTCCATCATGCCTTTGTCGAACACCTGATAGAAAAGCTCGAGGACATCGGGGTGCGCCTTCTCGACTTCATCCAGCAAGACGACTGAATACGGCCGGCGGCGGACAGCTTCAGTCAACACCCCACCCTCACCATAGCCGACGTATCCGGGAGGCGAGCCTTTCAAAGTCGAAACGGTGTGCGGCTCCTGAAACTCGGACATATTAATTGTGATCAGGTTATGTTCTCCGCCGTAAAGCAGATCCGCAAGGGCCAGCGCGGTTTCCGTCTTACCCACGCCGCTCGGCCCGATAAGCATGAAGACCCCAATTGGCCTATTGGGATCATCCAGACTGGCCCGCGAGGTCTGGATCCGCTGGCCGATGATATCCAGGGCATGGGTCTGGCCAATCACCCGTTTTCCGAGGTACGCACTGAGCGTCAGGACTGTCGAAATCTCATCTTTGAGCATCTTGCCCACCGGAATTCCTGTCCAGGCGGAGATCACCTCACTCACAATTTGGGCGTCAACAGCCACCCTCATCATCGGCGTTTCGCCCTGCAATGCTGCCAGTTCCGCGTCCAATTTCGCGAGTTCCGCTCGCAAAGCCTCTGGGTCGCGAGCCGGGGCAGGTTCGGTGGCAGCGGCCGCGGGGGCTGGAGCGGCAGCTCCGGCCGCAGGCTTAGCCGCATCGGTGGGGGAGGCTGGAGCAGCACCCTCCGGTGCCGGTTTGGCCGTAGACACCGCACCGTGGCCGTCGCCGGAAACCGCCGCCTCGACCTGGGCGCGCAGCTCCCGGATCTTCGAGACCAGTTCGTGCTCTTTGGTCCACCGTTCGCGGAGCGTTTTCAGCCGGGCCTCAACCTCCACCCTCTGTTTTGCAATCTCTTCCAGGCGTTCCGTGTGGTCTGCGCCGAGGGCACTCTCACGTTCGAGAATTCGTTGCTGGACTTCCAAGTCGTCCCATTGGCGGGTGGCATCCTCGATGGCAGGAGGCGTAGCACTCTGGCCGAGAGCAAGGCGCGCACAAGCGGTATCCAGAACGCTCACCGCCTTGTCGGGAAGCTGGCGGCCAGCCAGGTAGCGATGCGAGAACTTCACGGCTGCAACCAAGCCCTCGTCGAGAATGCGGACCTTATGGTGTTTCTCGAGGGCGGGAGTTATTCCCCGCAACATTACCGCGCATTGGGTTTCGATGGGCTCTTCCACCTTGACGACCTGGAAACGCCGCGCCAGGGCCGCGTCCTTCTCAAAATACTTCTTGTACTCGGACCACGTTGTGGCAGCGATGGTCCTCAATTCGCCGCGGGCGAGGGCGGGTTTAAGCAGGTTTGCAGCGTCGTTCTGGCCCGCCTGGCCACCCGCGCCGATCATGGTGTGGGCCTCATCGATGAAGAGGATGATGGGAATCGGCGAAGCCTTGACCTCCTCGATCAATCCTTTCAGCCGGTTCTCGAATTCACCTTTGATGCCCGCGCCCGCCTGCAAGAGGGCCAGATCGAGGGAGCGAATCGTGACATTACGAAGCGGGGGCGGCACATCGCCTTTGGCGACCCGCAGGGCGAAGCCTTCCACGACCGCGGTCTTTCCCACCCCGGCCTCGCCGGTGAGAATGGGATTGTTCTGCCGGCGGCGCATTAGGATGTCAATGATCTGCCGAATTTCCATATCTCTTCCGAGTACCGGATCAATCTTGCCGGCCTTCGCATTCTCGGTGAGGTTGATCGTAAATTGATCGAGATTGGCCGTCTTGCCAGCGCCCGCGGGTCGGGGTCCGCCGGGAGCGCCGGCGGGCGCCGCCACACTTGTCACCATTTGTTCGGCAGAGCCTTCCACGATCGAGAGGAAGTCTTTGCGTAGAACATCACCGTCGACTTTCTGAAACTCCCTGCTTATCTCGCGGCCCAGCCTGCGCAGCTCATCGTTGGTGGTCAGGGCGAGGATGGTGAAGCCAGTCCGGACCTGCCCGGCGTTGTAATCGATGGACCCGATGGTCCACGCCTCGGTCATCATTTTCACCACGGAAGGGCTTAGGGCAGGGGTCCGAGCATTGCCGGTCTTGAGCTTGTCCAGACTCCAGTTCAGCTCGGTGGAGAGCCGGGACTTGTCGACGCCGAAATGTCGGGTGATGCGAGCAAAGTCGCCCTCCTCCTGATCCAGTAACTTCAGCAGATAATGCTCCACCTCGATATCGTAGTGCGTCCGGGACAAGCACAAGCCGGCGGCCGACTCGAGTGCGTTGCGTGTCAACTCATTGAGCTTTGCGATCAGCGATTTTAGGTTTAGTGCCATATGATTTTCCTTCCCAAAGTTGCAGAACAGTGTCTGCAACGTCTCTCGTCATCTCCTTGGTTTTGCCCCAGGTGGTCCAGCCCAGTCTAGGCGCAGTTTCCGCGTCGGCGCCAAGTTCACAACGCGGGACTTCATGACGGTTCAAGACAAGCTGAATTTCAAAATCAAACTCGTCATTCGAAAAGAAGCGCGTCAGCACGCGTAACGGCTCGAAGGCCGAACCCGTGGGCAAGAATTCCTTGTACTGGGCCAGCGACAAGGGCCCGATTCTTATGCGGACGCGTGCTGTCTGGTCCCAGACCTCATCGCCCACGACCGCGCCCACTCCCAGTTGTTCGGAATAACGGCTCCTGCCTTCGAGG
Source organism: Terriglobia bacterium (assembly GCA_049698675.1). Lineage (GTDB taxonomy): Bacteria > Acidobacteriota > Terriglobia > UBA7540 > UBA7540 > CAVROP01. Next base: position 2,217 of record JBAVYG010000620.1, on the reverse strand, counting down.
CAGGTTTGGGTATTCGTATCAAGCCGGTACCAGCCCCCCGCGAATTGTTCCACCTCAACCGGGACTTCGAAGTAGTCATTCAAAATCTGTTCCAGCGCGACCGCAGACCGCGGATGCTGCGCCAGCAGACCCGAATAATAAAGCAGGGAGCCATCCCGCACCGCCTGCCGATCCTGCAGGCCGGGGGTGCCGAGGCCTATCAAATCCAGCAGGTGATGTGAAAACTGGTCGCGCTCGCCGCGCTCATAGGCGATCCAAAAACGGTATTTTTCCCAGGCCTGAAAGAAAAGGGAGATGATCCGGTGATTGAAAGTGTCGAATAAATCGATGGCCGAGGAATCGCCCGCCCGCGCCCTTTCCGCCAAGAAAACCGTGTAATTGAGCGGCAGCACGCCTTCCGGCCCGGTCAACCCCATGAAGTTGACTTTCATTTTCACGGGGCCCTTCTCTGGCCAGGTTAGAGCCTGAATCTCGCTGGCCGGAAAGACAAGTGTCGAATTAGCCTGGAAGCGGGCCACTTCCGCCGAGGGCGGAGCGAACTTGCCCACCCCCACCTTGTCTGGGAGGAAGCGCTCCAGCAGGCGCACGGCCTGGAAAAACTCGAAGAGATAAGGCTCGTTGCGGAGCCGCTCTTCCAACGGCGACTTGCTTACATCAAGATCGCCTGGCCGGCTCGAGGTGGCCATTCTTTCAACACCTCCCTCCGCTGGCGCGTCTTGACGACAAGCTGGCTGAAGCTATTGAGCGAAGCATACAGCGCCAGGAAACGTTCAATCACCGCGGCGAATAGGAACACTCCTCCACCCGCGAACTCGTCCTCGTCGAACTCCATCTGAACCCGTGTCCCTCTTGCGAAGGATATGCCATTTTCCGAAATGATCCGCGCGAAGTGACGCTGGCTATCCAGGCTCACGATTCCCGCGACTTGTTTTTCAAGGTCAACAGAATCCGAGAAGTTGTACAGGCGGAGGATTTCCTGGAACGCCTCCTTCCCCTCCTCCACGATGGAAAGGTAGTTCAAGGCCAGGTGTGAAATAAGGCGCCAGAGCGCGCCCCTCCCCATCGGCGGCCGAACGGTTGCAGTGGGCTTGCGTAGGGCCACCGAGCCCTTGATAGATCCAAGTCCCTCGACTTCGAAATCACCACTTTCGTTCCCAAATGGCAAGCGCGCCAGGATGTCACGATTGGTGCACGTGCACCGGACAGTTATCGTCTCAGCCTCGGGCAAGGAAGCACGCGAGGAGAGGTTGACCAAGTGCAGGTAGACTTCCGAGCCTTCATCACCCTTCCTCCTCGAGGGCCGACGCGTGGTGTGCCAGAAGGTTTGACTCTTGTCCCTTAAAGTCCGGTGCCGGTAAGCATACAAAGGCTCGTAATAAGTAATTTCATGGGTCTGGGGATTCGAACTGAGGACCTCATCGACCGAAAAAACCTCCGTGGCATTCCTGCGCCGCGCATCCGGCACGACAGGATACTCCGAGCGGCTATGGGTCAACAGGATGGGTTCCGCCGTTTGAGGAAATAAATTGATGACCGGCGAGCATCCCAAACGGATCGTTTTGGCATTGACACCAACTTCCAATCTTTGCTGCCGGTGGTTGACCTCGAAAGGCGCAATGAGAAATATGATCTCGGCGCGTCCGCCCAGGCCCGCTTTGGCTAGTCGATCCAGCCCCTCGAGTTCAAAAAAGAAGAATTTTTCCGGCAGCGAAAAGTACTCCTGCAGAAGCCTGTAACCCACAAAGGACCTCCGGGGGTACGGCAGCATGGATTCCTCTTCGGAGAACCCCATGGGCCGCAAAGAGTCCACGGGCAGGGTGACCGGAGGCTTGCGGGTGTTGTTAGGGTCTCTCAGCACGATTTGCGTGCAATTGTTGCAGAGCAATTCGTAGAGAGTTTGTACAATATCTCCTTCACCATTCAGGAAGAAGCGCAGCGACGGGAGTTGGAGTTTGTCGAAGCTGACATCGGAAAGGCAGCGAAGTTCCAGCCGCAGGGCTGCGACCGCCTCCGGGGCGCGCAAGGGAGGATTCAGCTTGTCAGGGGTCAACCATTTCGCGTCGGCAACCTCAATGGGCCAGAGGGTCACGTCGTAGCCAGTGCGAAATTTGCAGGGCACTCCCTCCACGGGCCGTGAATAGAGCACCGAGCCACGGGGAATCTTCAAGCCGGTGGTGAGCTTACCCTGCTCGGGATCCAGGTGGAACTCCGTCACCG
>JBAVYG010000619.1:0-25740 GCA_049698675.1 Terriglobia bacterium | reverse complement strand
TTTCTGCCTTGAATCCGCGCGGGACAAAAACCGGCGGCAACTCCGCAAGAGAACATCAACCGGCATCTGCACACTATACGCCCGGCGCCACAGGGTCAGTAAGCAGGTATCCGCCCTGCCGCTCCCGGAGCGGCTGAAAATACCTTGACTGAAAACTGGAAGCATTGAACGCGGCTTCAGAGAGGCGTATATTGCTGCTCAGCCTGAAATCGAAATGGGGACTGGTTACGACGAGCAAATAGCCTCATGGAGATTGCGCGGGCGAGTTCTCTTCATCCTTTGGCAAACACGGAGGATGCAAGAATAATCGGGCAGGAACTGATCATGTTGAAGACTCTGAACTTTTCGAGAGTTGCTGTCGCACTCGCGGCTCTCTTCTTCCTGGGTTCACTCCTTACCATGGGCATAAAGACCCGGCTGGTCTTTGCCGCCCCAGCCGAACCTATGCCTAGCGCCTTGCAGGGCAAACCAACGGAGCCCTCTCCAATCCCTGCCGCCGATCTCATCAACGCTCCGGACTTAGTCAAAATCCTCCAATCACCCAAAGGCGAAAGACCACTCCTCATTTATGTAGGCTTTCGGTTACCTTACACCCAGGCCCATCTTCCGGGTTCTGAATACTATGGTCCGGCCGCCAACGAAGCAGTGGTGCAGCAGTTGCGCAAGCGAGTGGAAGGACTCGCCCGAAGCAGATTCATCGTTATCTATTGTGGATGCTGCCCCTGGAGCCGTTGTCCCAACGTAAAGCCGGCTTACGAAGCCCTGCATAACCTGGGTTTCACAAAGCTGAAAGTGCTATACATCCCCGACAATTTGGGGACGGACTGGGTGAATAGAGGTTATCCGGTTGAAAAGGGTGCATAGCGATTCCCCCTCCTGCCGAGTTTTGATAGGATGGATGCTGAATCGCGAGGCGGCAAAATGCCATCGAGGCGAGAGTCCTGCGCCGTCAACCGCTGGCATGTGCCGCCGTGACTCAAATTTGCCCAGGTGGCGGGATTAGCAGATGCGCTTCAATCGGGGCTTAGGGCGCGTCTGGACGTGAAGGCACGGATCCTCTCTTCGGCGCCAAGAATTTGTATTCCCCACGAATTCAGGGCCTGGGCACGTTGCTGCGACGAACGCGCTTGACGACCCACACGACCGAGGCGCACCTTTCGACGGTGCGATACATCGTAGGGCACATCAAGGGTTGCCTGGGCGGCGACCAGATCGCTCACTGGACCGCTGCGGGGTTGCTCGAAGCCGAGAAAGAAATCCGTCGCGTGAAAGGCCACTGCAAATACCTCCTTTGACGTCATGGGGTAAGGGATGGATTCAGAACGCTACAAGGAATACTCCTGGATGATGGTAACCATCACACTCGCCTTTGGCGCGGCCTTTCTTTTCGGCGGTCTCTCGCGGGCGATATTTATCGCGCTCTCTATAGCGAGTGTTTGGTTGTTCTTAAAAACGCTTAATCGACGGATTTTTTCAGTATTTCCCAAGCACGGAGACCTTCCTCACGACAATATTCCCAAACGGCTGTGGCGTGTTTTTGTAGAAGTCGTCCTGCAATATCGAGTGGTGCGCGACCGGCCTATTGTCGGCATACTCCACGCCGCAGTCGTGTGGGGATTTCTCGCCTTCGCCTGGGTAAGCGCACAACATCTCCTCCTTGGCATACGCGGACTTTCAAAAGCACCAGGGACGCGGAGCTGGTATGGCACGTTTGTCGCCGTGTGGGCTCTCGCTGTGCTTGTGGCCATGATTGGCCTGTCGTTTCGGCGATTTGTATTAAGACCGCAGCCTCTCGGAAAACTTTCCATTTCCTCCGGGATTGTGGCCTTCCTTATCTCAGCACTAATGGCAACGTATCTTTTGGGCTGGAGAGTGTTTCCAGTCGGAAGCATGTCTTGGAAAGTAAACTGGTGGCTACACACAATTGCGTTTTTTTCCTTACTCGATGTAATCCCGTTATCGAAACACCTGCATCTGGTGCTTGCCCCGATCACGATATTCCTGCGTTCGGAGACAACCAGCACCATGCGCGCGCTACGGGAAGAAGGCGACGACCTGGGAATTATCCACTTCAAGGACTTTGGCCGAAAGGACGTTCTCGACCTCAATGCTTGCGTCGAGTGTGGCCGCTGCACCCAGTTCTGTCCAGCTAACCTGGTTGGCGGATCGCTCAGTCCTAAGGAAATCATCCTTGACGCGCAGAAAGGCTTGCTCTGCGGCGGAGATGTTGTCGCAGGGACTGCCACGGAGAAAGCACATGGCCAGGTTTTCGTTTCGGAGGAGGACCTCTTCCAATGTTTAGCCTGTGGCGCCTGCGAGTACGCGTGTCCTGTGGGCATCGAGCATGTGGGAAGGAAAATCCTTGACCTCCGGCGCGGGCTCGTAAGCGAGGGTCGCGTCACCAACGGCAAAGTGATCCAACTATTTACAACTATGGAACGTGCTCCGCACAATCCCTGGGGCATGGCTCACGACACGCGGCAAAACCTCATCGAGTCGAAGCAGTTTCCGATTTTCGATGGCCACCAGGAATGGCTCTTCTGGCTTGGCTGCGGATTGAGTTTCGATCAGCACGGCCAGGCGGTCGCTCTGGCCATGAAACAGGTTCTTGATGCCGCCGCTGTCTCATGGGGCGTGCTTCCCCGTGAAACCTGTTGCGGTGAACCGGCGCGACGCGCGGGCAACGAATACCTTTTCCTGCAACTTTCCGAAAAGCTGATCGAGACATTCGCTCATGCGCAGGTGAAAAATATCATATCGTGTTGTCCGCACTGCACGACGATGTTGGATAAGGACTACCGGCAAATCGCCGCTTACGCGAAACTCCAAATCAGGGTAGTGCACCATACGGAACTCATTGCGGAACTGCTCCCGCAGCTCCCCATCGAACCGTCTGTTTTGCGGGCAACCTACCATGACCCTTGCTACCTTGCACGGGGCCGCAGCATCACCGCTGCGCCGAGGAAAATCCTTCGCTCCTGCGGAGTTTCGCTCACGGAAGTTGCACACCATGGCCAAAACACGCAATGCTGCGGAGCGGGCGGCGCGCGGCTTTTTATTGCTGACGACCAACGGGATCAGAACAAACAACGGGTGAACGAACTTCGATTCGCCGAGCTCGCCGAAACCAGGGCATCCGCAGTGGTGGTGGCTTGCCCCTACTGCCCCATCATGCTTCGCGACGCAGCCAACCACGCCCAGCGCGACGACCTCGAGATACTTGACCTGGCAGAAATCGTCGCCAAGCGCCTCCGGCCAAAGCCGCGTCACGAGGCTAAGGAAGAATGGCAAACCCTAAGGCGTGGCCGCGTCTGCTGACCCCGATGAAGGTAGTCACTGATTCTGACGCGATGCCGGGCGCGAGGAGGGGCGCAGCATGACTCCGATCTGATCTCGAAGCGTGATTCCAATTTCATTCCGCCATCCAATGTCCGACCTGAGTGAAGTAGGTTTGGAAGCGGAGGTTCCCCACCCCGCATGCATGTGCCTCCAGCCCCTTGCACTCGTCGTCTGAAACCTAGCCCCTGTCCTTCTCCCACCTACCACATAGCACATACCACCTACACGGAGCCAACAGTCAACGGCTGGCTGCGGCTCTTCCCCCACCTACGACCTACCACCTACCAACTACCTTTCTTTCCAACAACATTCCCGCTTTCAGCGCATAACCGCCTTTGTTTTCTATAACATTCCCGCTTCTTGGCTGGCTGTGGAAGACCGATCCTTTGTTTTCATAGACATTCCCGCGTCGGTCGTTCATTTTCAAAAACTATCTTTCTCTTTCTCTGCCGAGAACGGACTTGCTGTTCACCTGAGAAAAAGGAAGGTTTACGGGTTTTTGGCCCCGCCTCGGACACTCTAGAGAGTGGATTGGGGGATCGGGGTGGCATTGCAGCATAAGCTTCCCAGGAGGCCATGACCGCCTGCGCGGCCTCAACTTACTATGCTAGCCTACTTTGTTCCGCTTGTCAAGAGACAGCGTGTCCCGCGGCGGCGGCCAGGGGTCAGGGGACGCTTTCTGTGGCACGGAAAGCCTCTTGTAACCGACTTGCCGGGTGAATTAGCATGTGAGCAGAGGCAGGCCATTTATGCCGGACCAACGAAAGCACCGAATCTTGCTTGTCAATTTCGACGTACGCGACGCGGCTGTGCTCGGGGGGATGGGATTTAATCTTGAGTTAGGAAAAGTCGGTGGACCTCTTCGGCGTGCACCCGGAACCAGTTTTGTGGCAGCCTCGCTACCGCATCCGACCTTCGATTATGATGTGTATGTCTTTAACTCCGCACTCTGGGACAGCCATAACCCTCAAGACGCGATGTGGACCAATTCTCCCACGCTCAATACGCTGGCCAAGTTCGGAAAACCACCGAACGTGAGGATCAGCTTTATTGGTGGGGGCACGGAATATGATCCGGTGTTTCTGGGCGTGCCGGGGGTTGGTGTAGAGGCCGCCGACAAGGGTGTGTCCTCATTCTATGTATTGCCCGCCAATACTCCCGCTGCTATCCCCCCGTTACATGAGGCAATCGGCAAGCTCGTTGGCGTGTTCAAACAGCCCGTTGGACAGTATATAAGGGGCAGCGCGGCGGACGCTTCGTATGACCACATTCCTGTCGTCACCAACCGCAATTACGATGTCGTCGCCGCCTATGGGGTGGAAGTCCGCGAAGGGGGCGGAAAGCCTAGCCCCGTGTACGTGATCCTGCCCCAGCTTGAGGACAACGCGAGAGCCCTTCTAGAGCTGCTTGAGCTCTTCGTGGAGCTGACTCCCGAAGTCTTTCCAGATCTCCAGAGACGAGTCTGGTTCGACAGCGAGGAATTTGCTTTTCGTGAGGAGAAAGAAATAGTCCTTGAAATCGAAGGAAGACGCGCTGAACTGAATAGGTTTGTCGAAGAGAAGGAGGCCGAAAGGAAGTTGGCGAAGGACAAGTTTGACTTCATTAAACGGATACTCATTGCCACGGAGAGCGATATTGATCCTGTCCTTCGACTTTCAGGAAACGTCAAGAAAGTGTTAGAGTTTCTCGATTTCAAAGTCGAGGATATTGACGCAAAGATGAAGAGCGCGATTAAGAAGGAAGATTTTTGGACGAGGGACGGGGATTTCCTCGCGATCACTGAGGTAAGTGGTACAAAGAACAAGAACCCAAAGACCAAGGAATACAGTGATCTATTGGGGAGGATGACCACGGTTTACAAGCGAAGGGATCTTGTCCCGGACTCGAAAAGTGTGACGGGCTTACTCATTCTTAACTACGACATCGAAACCCACCCCTTCCGTAGGCCCCGACTTTATTCGGGGGGGGACGAAGAGTACGTCTCGGCGGCAAAGGACAGGGACATCGGTTTGCTTTCAACCGTCGAACTGTACAAAATCGCCGTCGCCGCAAAGGATGGAGTCATCTCGAAGGAGAAAGCCAGGGAGTTGATTAAAGAGTTCGGGAGAATAGAGCTTTTGCCGGAATGAACAAGCAACGCGGACGTGTTTCGAGGGTCCGCGGCTTTCGTATGCGGTAGCGCCTGTTGGCTCTTGGTTGCGTGGAGGTGCTCCGAATGATGAACCTTCTCTTCTTCGCATGTCGGGCGTGTGGTCACGAAGACAGTGTCTTTCTGCCGAAAGATCAGCCGCAGCTTTCATGCAGCAAATGCGGCACGCCATTCCCAGGCGTTCGCGTGGAGACAGTTCACGGCTTCGTTTACATCCTATCAAACGAGAGCATGCCGGGCCTTATTAAGATCGGGATGACGGAGAACGATGTCTTTCAGCGTGCGGCAGAACTCTCAAAATCGACGGGGGTACCAGAACCGTACACTGTCGAAGCCTATGCCGCATGTCAAGATCCAAGGCAAAGCGAGTCCGCCTTGCACGCTCTGTTTGAGAAGAAACGAAAGCCAAGTCGGGAATTCTTCGAAATACAGCTTGGTGACGCTCTCCGTGCGCTCCGCGAGGTAGCAGGCAGATCTCCCGATTTTCTAAGTGAGAGGGCAAAAACCCACCTTACCCCTGCCCCATCAATCCCGGCGGCGAACAAAGAAAGGGGCCGATCACGCACAAAGAGGGAGTGGACGGGGAGTTTCGTCAAGGTGCGAGCGGATTGCCGTCGCTGCGTCCGATCGTACTGGGTTGACCGCCGGGCGGGACCGCTTGCTTGTGAGGCTTGCGGCGCACCACTCTCTTATCCTTAGTGGGTAACCAATGGATAAAACGGTAAGGAGCTGGATCGTAGAGATACTTGAGAGCCGGCGGTCAGTCATTACCATCGCGGTTCGCCAGCGCGCGAAGTTTGAAGGCTGGCTGAAATTTGAGCTCGCTGCACATGCTGAAAAGAGCGGAGCCAGCAATGTCGAAGTCGAGGCCTCAAAAGAGTCAACCCAAGCGCATGAGCGTTCCGATATTACGCTTTATCTTCAAGGCGTCCGTTATGACCTTGAGCTCAAGACTCCAAACACAAACTGGCGTTCCGCCGGCATAGAAACCAAAACGCGCCCCATCACAAAGAACATTGCGGGCATCGTACAGGATGTAAAGAAACTCCGGGATTCGGTCGGTCAGGGGATTGTCGCCTTTGTCCTCTTTCCGATCCCTCCACGCGATGATCGCTGGACTGACTACCTCAGGCGGATTGCGGCAGACACGGGGGTGCCTCTCTCTGAACGGCATCACTGTTCGCGTGTCTCGGTGTCTCTCGAGGGGGAGGCGTCTGCGGACCTGATCGTCTGTTGCTTCCCTGTTCCCCGCCACGTCCTGCCAGCATCTTGAGCGATGCGCCGGCTGGCGCAGGCCCTTGTTCTTGGGGGTCTGCGATTTCCCGAAGGGACCTGCGGGAGCTGAGGGCTCAGAAGAGCAGTGACAAGTGACCAGTGACAAGCTGCCCGGCTAAAGCCAGCCGCTAGGAAAAGCTTCGGGAGATCGAAGACGCTAAGGGTCGACCGTCTGCGCTAGCCTGCGGACCCTGGGCGTTGCCCAGGCCTGGTATAGGCCGCCCCTTCGGGGCTGGGGAATGTCCAAACTGTAGCTGCGGGATTGGAGGAATCCCCCGCCACGCGGCATTGGCGTTCAGCCTTTTGATTTGCTTTCAAGAGGAAGCAACCTGCTCCCCGCTCAGAGCTGTCAACCGCCACCGGAAGGCGCACACGCGCCGCCGGCTGACTTGCTTGGGGCGCTGCCTGTGGCAAATACCGAGAACTTCTGCTCGACGCGTTTCCATCCGCATTGGGGACACTCAGGCGGCTCCTGGTTGCGCGTCAACACGAGCTTCTCAAAGACGTGTCCGCAGTTGCAACAGGCGTATTCAAAGATAGGCATGGGAAACCGATCTCACTCCTTAGGGTTGATGTCACAGCTTTCTTGCTTGGCATTCCCCGCCGGGGAGGCAGACCGCCGCGCTCAGGTAAAGCGCGAGATTCCGGGAATGCGTGGCAGGACCAGGAACCAGACCACCAGAAAGAGAACGAAAATCATGAAGCTTTCCATAGTCAAATTATACGCTCCTGCTGCACCGGGGGCTGGCCTGCTTTGGCAGGTGGGGTTTGGGGACTAGGCGCCTGCCGCCAGGAGAAGCACTGCCAGCAGTGAGATGAGTCTCTTCATTACGCTGCCTCGCAGAGGGTTTCCTGTGCCTCGTCCGGCAGGATCTCAAAGGTAGTTTCGATCTTCGCCGTCTTCGAGATCATCGCACCTACGGCGCAGTACTTCGTCTCTGAAAGATGAATGGCCCTTTGGACGGCCTCGGGATCGATGCGCCCCCGAAGCCGGTGCTTGATTTCAACGTGGGTGAAGTAAGAAGGCGGCTCCGGGTTCTGCTCAGCATGGAGTTCGATTTCATACCCGGTGACCGTCTGGCGTTTCTTGCGAAGGATGCTGATCACGTCAAAACCGGTGCAACCACCGAGGGCCAGCAAGGCCAGCTCAATGGGCTTGGGTCCAGTGTGGCCGTTGGCGTCGTCTATTACGAGGGCATGACCAGTACCCGACTCCGCAACAAACTGCCTTCCTTCGCCCTCGACGCTTGCTAATCGCAGTTTTCCTTCAATCATGGTTCACCTCAACTTTCGGTCTGCTCTCCATTGATGATTACCTACTACAGTGGTACGCATCAGCGGAAGGGCGGGGCTTCACAGGGTGCGGAAAAACCCTTCCAAGCTGTCATTCCGAGTCCTTCGCTGTCATTCTGAGCGAAGCGAAGAATCTCGCCCTGCCCCCTCAGGATAAACTCCGCGAGGAATCTCGCCCTGAGTGTTTTCAAGACAATGCGAGATTCCTCGTCGTCCCGATCTGATCGGGACTCCTCGGAATGACACGCCAAACGAGTTTTTCCGCAGCCTGTAAAGCCCCGCCCTTCCGCAAAATGTTGGACCCGTTCGTCGTGTGGCGTCTCCCTGGCCTCATCCGCATAAATGCAGTTTAGAGAGAAAGGTAACAAAGAGAATTGAGCTTTTGGGACAAGACAACCCGTTTCTGCCGGGTTCCCGCAGGAACGGCTGGGACGGCGCCGGTGGCTTGAAATTGCTCCTCACAAGTTGGTGAACCGCTGTGCTAGCATCTACTTTGCAAACGCGCAGGAGGCGACTCAAGACTGCGCTGGCAATCTCCGATTCCGGCAACGTATCTCATGAATTCGCAAGTTGAGCAGGCACTCGCAAATCTGAAGTCCGGGAATCCCGAAGACGTTGAACGGGCTCTCGAAACTCTGCAAGAGACTGTCTATGGCTTCGGGATGAAAGTGTGCGGCGTTCGCGAGGACGCCGAGGACACGGCGCAGGAAACCCTCATCCGCCTGGCAAGACAACTGAAGGAGTTTCCTGACGCGCGGGCGCTGGCCGTCTGGCTTTACAAGGTGGCCAAGAGCCAATGCCTGATGAGCCGCCGCAAGAGCAAGTTCGCTCCCGCGCAAATGCTTTCCCTGGATGCGTTGATGCCCAAGGAAAGCGGCGCCGCAGCTCCGGCGGTGAAGTCCTGGGAGATTACGCCCGAAGAAATCCTGCTGAACAAGGAGTTGCGCAGCAAGCTGCAAGACGCCGTGCTTGCCCTTCCCAAGCCTTACCGCTTGGTCCTGATTCTCCGCGACATGGAACAGCTCGACACGAGGGAAGTGGCGGAGGTGATGGGCATTTCCGAGGAAACCACCAAGATGCGCCTGCACCGGGCGCGCGTTTTCCTTCGCAACGCGCTGGCCGGCTATGTCCAGCGTGCGCAGGGGAAAGACCATGCCTGACCGGCATTGCAAGCAGATCTTCGCCATGCTCTCCGAGTACCTGGATGGTGAGCTCCCGGTGAAGAATTGCCGCGAATTAGAGCGCCACCTGAAGGGCTGCCAGCCCTGCATCGCATATCTCGAGAGCTTGAAAACCACCGTGCAGGCTTGCCGCAGGTATAAGGCACCCAGGGCTCCCGCCCTCTCGAATCAAGTGAAGGCCGCTCTGCTGGCGGCTGTTCAGCGGGCACGGGAGAAGAGGTAGGTGAGAAGCGGGGAAGAAACCCAACTCTTACGTCTTGGGGCGGCGAGGTGAAGCGGCTAGGAAAAAAGGAACCCCCGCCGTGGAGCGGGGATTCCAAAGTTTTCCGGCCTCGTTCCTACTAGCCGCGGCGGGCGTTGTGCTTCTTGTTGTAGATTTGCCCTGAGAGCTTATTCTGCTGTGGGTTGACGGGGCTGCGGTGGGCCTTGCTCAGCTTGCCACCGTTGGCTTGGCGCATGCCCTTGACTTCGCGGTTCAAGCCCTGCTCTTCCCTCCGACGGGGCTGAATAACAGGCGGCCCGCAACGCTACTCGCCGCGAAACTTTGCAATTGCACGTCGGGTCATGGCAATAGGGAATTTGTAAGCGAATCGGATCCAATAACCTGTCCAAATCCAGAGCCATTCAGCAACAAGTCCTGGCACGCGGCGCAGAGGTGGGTCGGTGCCACGGTCCTGGTGTTCGAAGTATTGGATCTTATTGCCATCCCAGGCGACTGAGAATTTGGGATGATACCGCAAGGTGGAAGCGCGCGGCATCTTCAGGCCTAAAGGCCAATATTGAGGTTCTAACAGAAAGTATTTGCCATCTTTCTCGAACGTCACCCAGGCGTGCCCTTCACCGAACTTGCCATGCTTGCCCCCCACAAAGCACGCTGGGTAGCCCATGGCGAGAACCTGTCGCCAGGCCCACAGCCCGAAGTCCACGCAGTCGCCCATCTTTCTGGCCTCAAATTCCTCGGGTGGCTGCCAATAATCCCGCTTCTGGACATAGGCCATCTCGCGGCCCCGACAAGCGGAAAGAAACCTGCGCATTTCGATGAAGTCCATGCACTGGGTCTTCAGTGGGTGAGCCAAGTATCGCCCTATGTGAGCCGTCGGGCGGAATCCGACTCGCCGGGCACGTGTGCCGGGAGCAAATACCCTCCGACCTTTAACGTCGTAGAGCTCAGGATAGATTTCGGCAATCATCCGTTGCGCATAGTACCACGACCGGTGACGCAGAGCACGCGGGCATTCGCATGGTAGGGGCACCTTCCGAACGGTCATTCCTAGCGCAGGGCGGAGTGCTGTCATTCCGAGCGCAGCGAGGAATCTCGCTCTGATTCTTTCTTCCACCAACCCCCCGGGCCCGCCTTGAATTCCGATCCACCTCAACGCAGAGCGAGGATTCCTCGCTGCGGTTGCTTGATCCCCCGTTCGACTCATGCCTGGCCGCGATCGGAGTCCGGGCTGGTGCCATGTAACACTCTATTGTTGACAATGGTGTCGCTCCACCGTTTGTAGGGCCGGGGCTTGCCCCGGCCTCATCCGATCCCGCACGAGCAGGTGGACCTCACGAGGCCGGGGCAAGCCCCGGCCCTACAAAACTGGTGCGGGCAATTGTCAAGAATTGGGTGCGACAGGACACCAGCTCCTCGTTTTATTCGCTACGAATATTCGTATATTGTCGTATAGAAATGCTCACAGTTATTGACTTTAAATGGACACATGCCTATACAATATTTCGTTGCGCGTGCTGCTTGAGCTATAAGGCCGATTCCCTCAGGGGCTGAAAAAACACAACGGCCAAGTTTGTCCGGTTTCCTTCGGAGAGGAGCATATGAATCCCTGGCAAAAAGGGGTAATGAAACCAGCCAATTGGTTTGGCATTTTCTGCTCAACGATGGCGTTGGCTCTCATGCTCACCTCGGCAGCTCGGGCACAAGTGTCCGGTGCGATTTCGGGAACGGCTACCGACTCATCGGGAGCCGTGTTGCCGGGAGTGAACGTAATCGTGAGGAACCTGGAGACCGGAATGATTCGTGCCGGCGTGAGCGACGGCACGGGGCGTTACAGCGTGCTCTCACTTCCAGTCGGACGGTATGAGATAAGGGCACAAAAGGCCGGGTTCAGAGCTGAGCTCCGCACAGGCATCACCCTGGTCGTTGGACAGGAGGCCACGGTCGACTTGGTCCTGCAATTGGGCGAAATCAGGCAGCAGGTGACGGTGACGGGAGAAGCGCCGTTGGTCAGCGCCACGCCGACGGCGAGCGTGGGTTTGGTCGGAGAGCGGCAAGTCAAGGACCTGCCGCTGAACGGCCGAAGCTACGATGAGCTTCTTACCCTGAATCCCGGGGTCGTTAACTTCACCTGGGAGAAGACAGGCGGGGTCGGAATCTCCAACTCTGCCGTCGGCAACATGTTCTCGGTCGCGGGGAACAGGCCTCAGCAAAACCTCTTCTTGTTGAACGGGGTCGAATTCACGGGGGCGGCCGAGAACGATATGCAGCCCGGCGGTACCAGCCAGCAGTTGCTTGGGGTGGACGCGGTTCGGGAATTCAACCTGCTGCGCGACACTTACGGCCCGCAGTACGGCAAACGGCCCGGCGGCCAAGTCATCATCGTCACCCAGTCCGGGGCAAACGACTGGCACGGGACGGCATTTGAATTCCTGCGCAACAGCGACTTTGATGCGCGCAATTTCTTCGATCAGGCTTCCATCCCGCATTTCGCGCGCAACCAGTTTGGAGGGTCTTTTGGGGGACCGATCCAAAAGGAGAAGACCTTCCTGTTTGGCAATTTCGAGGGATTCCGCCAGCACCTGGGGTTAACCGATGTGACGCTCGTTCCGGACAATAACGCGCGCCAAGGTCTATTGCCGGGTCCGAATAACACGTTGGTCAACGTGGGAGTGGCACCCGGAGTTGCGCCACTGCTTTCGTTGTGGCCCGTGCAAAGCCCGAACGCGCCCGACTTCGGAGGCATCGCCGAATCATTCAGCAACCCCTTGCAGACGATTCGAGAGGACTTTGGGACCACGCGGCTCGACCACCTCTTCTCTGAGAGAGACTCTCTCGGCGCGGTCTACACGGTCGACGACAGCGCGGACAACTCACCCACCATCAATCCCTATAGCACGGATCTGGAGAGCCTCCGGGAACAGGTTGTCAGTCTTGAAGAAACCCATGTTTTCTCCCCCACGGTGATCAACACCGCCCGCTTCGGTTTCTCTCGCGCGAGCTACTTCTATACTGGAGAACCCACCCCCAATACCCCCGCAGCGAGTGTTCCGAGCTTTTTGGTTGGCCGTCCTGTTGGCGCGGTGTCCATCGGAGGAAGCGCGGCCTCGAATCCAGCCGCCCAATTAAGCCTGGCTGGAAGCAACAATGGAAGTAACCTGGACATCGCGCGGAATCTCTTCACCTACGAGGATCGCGTAACCTACACGAAAGGGCGTCATCGGGTCAGCGTGGGAGCGTGGTTCCAACGGCTCGAGTCCAATGAAAATCTGGCGCTCAGCCAGTATGGACAGGCTACATTTACAAGTCTGACGACCTTCCTGGACGGCACGGTGGGCACTTTCCTGTTTGATCCCACACCGACCCGTCTGGGCTGGCGCGCGTTCCTCGGCGCCTGGTACCTCGAGGACGACATACGGCTGAGTCCGAAGTTGACGCTATCCCTGGGTTTCCGCGACGAGTTCACCAACGGCTGGAACGAAGCTCAAGGTCGGGGCGCCAACTTCGTTTTCAACAACGGGATCATTGTTACTCAACCGCGAGTCGCAAACTCGGTCTTCACCAGTAACAATGCGAAGTTCCTGCCCCAACCGCGAATCGGTTTAGCGTGGAGTCCCTTCCGCACCAAGACCGTCGTCCGCGCCGGCTTCGGGATGTACAACGATCTTCAAGATGCTCTTGGATACCGCCTCGATCAAAATGCGCCCTTCAATCCGACCGACAGCATCGCGAGCCTTCCGGTCTCTCAGCTCCCCTTCAACCCCGGCGCTCCGCTGCCGTCAAGCGCGAAGGTGGTGCCAGGGGGAGTTCAACCCAATTTGCAGACGCCGACCCTTGTGTCCTATTCCCTCAGGATTCAACAGGAATTGACTCCCAACACCTCGTTCAGTGTCGGCTATGTGGGATCTCACGCGTACCACGAGATCGTCAGCCTGGACGCGAATGAGCCTTTCCCCACAATTTGCCCTGCGGCCCCCTGCCCGGCTTCCCTCCCCGCACGGACGTACTACATTCCGAGTGGAGCACCAAAGGCCAATCCCGCGCTGGCGAACACCTGGAGCTGGTTTTCTGAGGGGGTCAGCTCCTACAATGCCCTGCTTTTGGATTTTACTCACCGCTTCAGTGGGGGCTTGGCCTTGCGGGGAGTTTTCACTTGGTCAAAGGTCCTCGACGACGGAGATTCACTGAATGCCAGCGCAGCAGCCAATGCCCCGGGGTTGGTCATGAATCCCTTCAACCTTCACGCAGACTGGGGACTTGCCACGTTTGACGTCAGAAATGTTGGGGTCATTAACGGAAGCTATGAGCTGCCGTTCGGACGGGGGAAGGCCTTCGCGAATGGCTTCAGCGGTGGGCGTAATGCACTCGTAAGCGGCTGGACTTTGAATAGCATTGTGACTTTGCAGGACGGCTTTCCATTCACGCCACAACTCAGCTTCAATCCCTCCAACAACGGGGATACGCGCAACCCAGTGCGTCCGTCTCTGAACCCGGCGTTCTCCGGGCCTGTGATTCTGGGAAGTCCAAACCAGTATTTCAGTCCCAACGCCTTTCTCGTCCCACCTAACGGGACCTACGGGGATCTTGGACGTGACACCTTTATCGGCCCGGGGCTCGCTACGCTTGATCTCTCCTTGCTCAAAGACACGAAGATTACGGAGAAACTCGATCTCCAGTTTCGGGCGGAGTTTTTCAACGCCCTAAACCACGCTAACTTCAATACGCCAAACCTGATCGTATTCACATCCGCCGCTGGGGTCCCCTCCCCCGCCGCCGGTGTCATCACCAGCACATCCACAACGTCACGGCAGATTCAATTCGGACTCAAGCTGATCTGGTAGGCTGCCTGCCGCAGGCGGAGTGGTCGTGGCACCGCTGTCTTGGCCGTGGTCACGCCGGGCTGGCGCAGAGCGAAGCTCTGCGATCTGGGAAGGCACGAGGGGGAAGCGAGGAAGCTGGTGAGGGCTCAAGACGAACGAGTAAGTAAAGAATTACAGTTGTCCGGGATGAAAATGCTGCCTCTAAGCGAGCATGATGGGTGTTCGCTAAACGCAGAGCTTCGCTCTGCGCCAACCGGCGAAGGATCTCGGCAGTTCGCTTGCAAAATCGGCCGGTGAGCCTTGGGAAGGAGCTGCAGAGATCCTTCGCCCGCCGGAAAGCTTGGCGGGCTCAGGATGACAAACGCCCCAACCCTTATGACTCAGGAAAACAGTTTTTCAATAGCCGCCATCGGCAGGAACAGCCGTCTGGGTCTCTTGGGAAGTTCCATGAAGCCGTACTTCTTATAGAATGCTCGAGCGCTGTCGTCTTTTGCTTCCACAATAACCGCAGCAGAGGCGACTTGTTTGCTGCCACTCAAGCAACGGTTAAGTGCATCCATCAATAGCAACTCGCCAAGCCTCTGGCCTCGAAATGCGTTGCTAACTGCCAGACGCCCGATGAGGGTGGCGGGCACGAAGGGGTACTTGGGAAGCTTTGCTGCGAGCGCTACCGGAACCGCGTCGAGTTCGACAGAGTACTGAGACAGGGTGTAATAGCCAGCGACAGTCTTGCTATCCGGCGTGAGCACGAATGCAGCGGCGACGCGCTTTTTTACATCCTGCCCGGCCTGTTTCCGCAGATAGTTGTCGAGCGCTTCTACACCACATGAAAAGGCCGCCCGGTCGTGCCCCGGCCCGAGCGGCTCGAAATGGAGTCTAGTCGTGTCTTCTTTCCCCGGCAATTACAGCCCCATGCGCTCTTTGTACCGCCGCGCCGCACCACGCGCCGGCGCGTTCGGAGCGGGAGGATTTAGCAGAGCATTGACAAACACTTCACGCGCTTCATCGCGCAAACTCAGCGTCTGAAAGTCCTTGATTGTCTCCGTCGCTGCTTGTTGGGCGCTCGCCAGAACAAAGTGAGTGACGGAGGTTCCACGGATCTGCGCCGCACGTTCGATAAGGCGCTTCTGGTCCCGGGTAAGCCTTGCCTCGAGGCGCTCCCGCTTCCGGGATTGCCTCCGAACTTGAAATATCTGATTGTGCCCCATAGAGCTTACCTCCCCAACACATTTAATGTACGGCAATTCGCCGCACGTGTCAACACGATTGTCTGGCGCCACGACCTCTCGGGGGCGCCACCCGGGCAGCGCTGGCATCTTGCCGGCACCGCACAATGCCGCCTGGACGGCGGCGCTACGAGTGGTTATCTTGCGGAGGCAAGCCGTGGCGTGACCTGAGTGCCAGGGCGCAACTCGTCCGTGCCTCGAAGAGCGATCATATCCCCTTCCCGAAGGTCTCCAAAAACCTCGATCAGGTTTCCGGACGTGGCTCCAGTCTTCACATCCACCCATTCGGTCGAGTTATTGCGAACGCGAATCACGAACGCTCGCTCCAAATCACTGCCCACAGCCGTGGCAGGGACGAAAAGGGTCGGGTACGGGCGGCGCAACGGCCACGCAACTTCGCAAAAGACACCGGGATTGAGTTCGGCCTTGGGATCTCTGACATCCAATTCGACCGGCATGGTGCGCGTCTTCACGTCGACCGCGCCGGAAATCCTGGCGATGGGCGCGTGGAAAACTCTCCCAGGAAACGCCGGCACCGTGAAGCTCACTTCTGTCCCTTCCGGGATTCCGGCGGCATCGTATTCCGGAACGGGCGCCACCAAGCGATGCCGGGTGAGGGTTTGAATCTGCACGATGGGCGTCATGGCGCCGGGCCCGCCGCCCGGCCCCACCAGTGCTCCGGGATGAACGTAGCGGTTCGTAACGTGGCCCTCAAACGGCGCCGTGATGCTGAGATAGGCCTCAAGCTGCGAGACCGCGCGGAGCGCCTCTTGCGCTGCCTTGGCGCTCTGGTCGAGCGCCGCGACGTTTGCCTCATCCCCTTGCGCCGCCTTTTCGATGCGTCCACAGATAGAGGACGGGCAACAGGGAACTCGAAAGCAGGAAGGAAGCCACCATGGCAAACGCCACTGCCAGTGAAAGCGGCACGAACAGATTCTTCGTCACCCCGGTCATGAGAAACGATCCGTTTTTCGTCGGCGATGATTAATGCCGTGAATGAGGAAGGCACCTATCGGCTGAGAGGGGTCCTGCACCCGCAATGAGAAGGAAAACCAAGCCCATCAGCATCGAGTAATCCGTCCGGGCTTCCGCCTCCATAGGCCAGAAGCCGTTTCTGAGGAGAATGGGGATCTTCGTCGTGGCGATCGCGACACAGATGTCGATGATTAATGGAATGGACGCGAGCCGCGCGAGCAGCCCCACGAGAATCAAAAAACCGCACACAATCTCGACAGCACCGACGAATGGC
Organism: Terriglobia bacterium; assembly: GCA_049698675.1. Lineage (GTDB taxonomy): Bacteria > Acidobacteriota > Terriglobia > UBA7540 > UBA7540 > CAVROP01. The sequence continues at coordinate 8,988 of JBAVYG010000619.1, read as the reverse complement.
GCCAGAGTGCTGGGCGCCGGGATGCCGATATGTGTGAAGCGGCCAACGCCCCATTGCTCGGGGAACAGGAACTTCTTGATTCCTTCCAAAAAAAAGACTCCTCCTACCAGGAGACGAATAAGCAAGTTCGCAGCCGAACCGTCGGCGGCCAGCATCCTCTTCACGGTCATAGGTCCCTCCTGATATCCTCAGTCGTCCTCCAGAAGTTCACCGACTAGCTCCTTCACCTTTTCTCTCGCCAGCGCAAGAGCTTTGCGTCCCGCCGAAGTGGCTCTATAAACACGGCGGATCGATCTGCCCGACCTTGCTTCCCGCGAACGAAGATATCCTTTCGTTTCAAGACCGTGGAGCAGCGGGTACAGAGTGCCGGCGCTCAACTTGTACCCATGCCTGCGAAGCTCCTCGATCATGCCGAGGCCGAAGATAGGTCCCTGGCAGGCGTGATAGAGGATGTGAATGCGAACTAATCCCGAATAGATTTCCTGACAGTTTGCTGGGTTGACTTCAGCAGCTTTCATCGTTCACATTATCAACGTTGGATATCGAAACCCGAGTAGGTAACATACCAAAGGTCGCTCTTGGTGTCAATGGTTAGAGCAATGCGGTAGTGGCGTCATTTGGAGCGCAGTCATTCCCGTCCCGCCATGGCGGGAGGCATCCACGTGCCGAGGCTCGCGTTATCCAGCGGGCACTCCTAGTAGCCTTATGAAAGGGCGCCCTCCCGCAGCATATCGCCGCATCCACTCGGTCGTCCCTCATCTGCGAGTGTAATCCTGTCACAGGAAAACGGGCCTTTTGCCCTTTCCAGAGTCCACTGGGGCCGTGTGAGGTAAGGGCAAGTTGGTAAACACATAAGCAGGTTGGGTGCATGTTCACAGAAATGTAACAATGGTGTAACGCGCCATGAACACAGCTCACCAATCATAGGGTCTCTAAGCTGATGATCCCAATGAAACACTAACTCATGAATCGGAGGGCTGAAGAATGCAGTTCATAAGAACTCGAAGCATGCTTATCGCAAGTGCGATGGTCTTAATTGCGCTCGCCACACCTGTTTTTTCGCAAACCGCGGCGGACACCTCGTCAAAAGATTCCGCTAAGCGTGACGATGTCTCGCTGCTGAAGCAGCAGATTGCAGAACAACAGAAACAGATCGAGCAGTTACGCACAATAGTGGACCAGATGAAGCAAAGGATGGACCAGTCCCCTAACCCAGCGCAAACCGCGACGACGCAAGCGCCGAACCTCGGGCAAGTGGCCTCGACCAGCCCCATGGTTCCCAAGGCCACGGAGAAATCCTCCGCGGGTAGCGACGGGAACCTGGTTGCTTCCACCTTGATCCCCTCCGCCGCTGTACCTTCAGCAACGCCCGCGCCCGCTCAGAAGGAGGAGGCGGACAAAGCCTCACCCCTTCAGTTCCACATTGGCACGGCGTCCATTATCCCGGTTGGGTTTATGGATTTCACCAGCGTATATCGCAACCATGATACCAACGGCAGCATCGCGACAAACTTCGGGAGTATACCCTACGCTAGCAGCAGCGCCTATGCGCCCAACCTGAGCGAGTTCCGCCTCAGCACGGAGAATTCCCGCATAGGTTTCCGTGTGGATGCGGACGTAAAAGGCGTTCACGTGATCGGTTACATGGAGGCGGACTTCCATGGGAACAACGCGACGAACGTTGCCGAGACCACCAACAGCAACACGTTGCGCGAGCGGCAGTACTGGGTTGACCTAAACACGGGACATTTTGAAGTGCTGGGTGGTCAAATCTGGAGTTTGATGACTCCTGGACGCACAGGTATATCGCCGATCCCCGCTGACATCTTTTACACGCAAGTTATAGACGTGAACTATCAGGCCGGCTTGGTTTTTGGGCGCATCCCGGAACTGCGCTTCGTTTACCATCCCTCGAAGCAAGTGGCCTTCGCCATTGCTCTCGACAGCCCCGACCAATACGCCGGAGGTAATGGGGGCTCCGGCACCATCGTCCTCCCCGCCGCTCTCAATACCTCCGCTACCTATCAGGGCGAACTGGATTATGGAAGCGGCAATACCTTGTCCACCCCCAACCGAGCTCCGGACATCATTGCGAAACTGGCTTTCGATCCCGTCAAGCAGGTGCACCTCGAAATCGGGGGAGTGGCGCGGAGCTTCAAAGTCTATTATCCCGGCGTCGCTGCCACCAGTACCGTCGCTGCCATCCCTGCCAGCACTTTCTCGGCGGAGGGCGCCGGCGGCTTTCTGAACTTCAGTGTCGAACCGGTCAAGGGTTTGCGCCTGCTGACGAACAACTACTGGAGTGACGGCGGCGGCCGTTACATCTACGGCGAAGCCCCAGACCTCATCGCGCACGCCGACGGCTCCATTTCCCTAATTCATAGCGGCTCAACGGTGACAGGCTTCGAGCTCACGCACAAGAAGACGGTGATCTATGCCTATTATGGCGGCATTTACATCGGCCGTAACACTGCGATCGATACCAACGGGAAACTCGTCGGCTATGGCTACACCGGTTCGGCGAACAGCCAGAATCGCATCATTCAAGAAGCCACATTTGGCATCAACCAGACCCTCTGGAAGCATGCGAAGTACGGCGCGCTGATCTTCATGGGCCAGTATTCGTACCTCACGCGCTCTCCCTGGTATGTGGCGTCCGGGCAGCCCGCGAATGCAAGCATAAACATGTTGTTCTTCAACCTGCGCTACTCGCTACCCGGCTCGGCTCCAACCCTCGGGAAGCAACCCGGTGATTAAGGGAGCATCAGGCTCCGTCGGTAGAGAAACGACGCCGGGTGGCGCCAAGCTTCAGCGGGCTGCTGGTGCGGCTTTTGGAATACCACCCGGCTTAGCTCAGTACGTGCGACCGCGCTCAAATCTCTTCGCCTCCACGGGGCCTGGGATTTTCCCCGTGACACAGCGCGGCATGCCCGCAACCAAAGGCAGATTCTTCGCTACGCTGCACTCCGCTCCCGCCGCGGCGGGACATGTCATCCTGATCCCGCCTTGCGGGAGAAGGATCTGCTTTTCTTCGCGTCGCGACAACTTCCCAGCGCCTGGTGCTACAGAGCGCGGGATCCTTGGGTCATGGCCACGGGCAGCCCCAAGGCCGCGCACCCCAGCATGATTTAGACGAACCTTCGCTGCGTGCTACCATAGCGCGTCGGAACTTCCGGGGGACGGACCAAGAGCCCGCCCGCCTGGAGCCGCTCCCAGAGCTGGTCGGCGGAATGGTTGCGGGACCAGCGCAGGTTCAGAGCCACCTCGGTGAGTATGTCGGAAGTCTGGCTAGCCGAAGGCAGTTCCGTGCCGGCAGCGTTGTTCATGCTTCGCTCCTCTGGATTGCGGTCCAATGCCGCACAATGAGTGGGTTTTTGGCCACTTTTTTGGCTTTGATTGGCCTTTTTTGCACTGAAAAACCAGTTCGTTTTGGGCCCCTGAAAACGCCAACCCCTTTCTTTGCAACATATTCTTAGGTTCGTTCCCACTATTTAGTATCTTTTTTCTGTTCTCTGCGTATTTCCCCCGCCCTCGGGCCCATTTCCAAGCTGCCTGCCGTGCCGGCTGACCACCTCTCTCGCGAGACAACCGCAGTAGGCTACCACAACTCGAGCCCGGTGTCAAGAGGAAAGTGCAGGAGGCAGAAGGGCAGGCGCCAGGAGAGGGGTAACGCAGACCCGTTTTGTGGGTCTGCGGCCTTCGGGGGGCATTCTTAAACCTACAGGACAGGATTCAATCCCGCGGTGTGGGCCAAGAACCCGCGCCCTGTAGGCTCTCCTAGGCAACCTCTTGGGCTTACTTGGCTTCCAAAGGCAATGCAGGCACGGGAGAAACGGTGAGGAAAACCGAGCCTGTTTTCCAGGTGGCGCTAATCTTTAGGGTTTCATGACGAAACGTCTTGCCATGGGGCAAGTCCGATGGCATTATAGTTACGTTGGATATTTTAGGGGCTACTTTAGGACTCTTCCACGAAACCATGAGGGGAATCATCGCCCGTTACCGTGCCGTTTTTGTGGCTAGCATCATGTTCCTGCTAGTTGGCGTGGTCGCTCTTTCGACCGCCTGCAGGAGGCCTTGTCTTCAAGTCAGCAGCGGGCCGTGGCACACTTACAAAGCCAGCCACATGAGCGAATCGCAGCAGCAAGAGAGTTCCGTCACCCATGCGGCTGAATCCGCTGAGGTTGTTGTGGCGGAGACCAAAGCCCCACCGCCGCGTTATGTCCCCCACGAAGAAACACTCCCCGTGACTCTTCCTATAACCTTCCAGAAACATCACTTCCGGTCTCCGCCCGTCCTCGAGTAAATCTCTCGCATTCATCACCTGCTTCGGTTAACTCTTTCGGTAAGGCTCCAAGCAGATATTGCTCATCTTATCATAACGTCGCAGTCATCGCTCCTTCGGTTCACTAGAGCTCAAGGGGGAGGACGGCAATGAAGAAAACACCGATTTCAAAATCTTTGCCAGGAGGAATAGATTTTGCAAACTCCATTATCGTCCGACCAGATCAACCAGCTCCGGTCCTTCGACACGTGCGTAATATCTGATGCCATTGAAACTTTCGGTGTCAGGTTGCGAAATGAAGGGTTCGCAACTGCCGGCTTCCGATGTCTGTTCAAGAATTTCCCTCCCCTGGTTGGGTATGCGGCAACTTGCAAAGTTCGATCGGCTGATCCACCCATGGTGGGAAGCCGCTACGTTGAACGCACCGATTGGTGGAAGCACATCATGAGTGTTCAGTCTCCGCGCGTGGTGGTGATGCAGGACATTGATGAGCACCCGGGGACAGGGGCTTTCCTTGGCAGCGTACACGTCAACATCTTCAAGGCGTTGGGCTGCGTCGGGGCGGTAACGAATGGCGCCGCCCGCGAATTGCCCGGAATTGAGGCCAGTGGCTTTCAGGTGTTTGCCGGCCGGCTCGCCATCTCGCGTGCCTATGTCCACATTGTTGAGTTTGGCGGACCGGTGGAGGTCGGGGGGCTGAGGATTCAGCCCGGCGATCTAATCCACGGCGACCGCCACGGCATCATTACCATCCCCCCGGATCTGGCAATTGAACTTCCCGCTGTGGCCAGCAGAATTATGGAGAAGAAGCGGCTAGTGATCGACTTGTCGAAGAAGCCCGGAGCTACGGTTCGGGAACTTGGCCAAGCGCTGAGAGAGTTACTCGACTGCAATATGGATCACACTCGCGACGGAGCAAATCAGTGGAAACGATGAACAAGCAAACATCCGGCAGGGATTTATTTGCGACTGCGGCCGGGGTCGGCCTCACCGCCATTTTGATCGTACTGTTTCCTTCCTGCGGGAAGGTGCGGGGCAAGAGTGACTCCCCGGCGGCCGTAACTGTTGGGGTGACGAAAGTGATCCGGAAATCTCTTCAGCGGCAAATTACGCTTTCCTCTGAGCTCGTCCCCTTCCAGCAAATCGACGTTTACGCGAAAGAGTCGGGTTTCGTTAAAAAGTTGTACGTCGACTATGGCAGCCGCGTGCAAACGGGCCAATTGATGGCAACCCTGGAAATTCCGGAGCTCGAGGCGCAAATGCAAGAGGATCAAGCCGCCATCAAGAACGCGACCAACGAAGTTTCCCGCGCCGAGCACCAACTGCAACGTTATCAGGCGCAGTACAAGGCTCTCCACCTCGAATATACCCGCTTGAATGGCGTCTTCGAAAGCCAGCCCGGCTTGGTGGCGCAGCAGGAAGTTGATGACGCACAAGGCAAAGACCTGGCGGCAGCGTCGCAGGCGGATGCGGGTGCGTCAGCGCTCGAGGCCGCACGGAGCGAGCTCCTGGTAAATAATGCCAGACTCGTTCACGACCAAGCGCTGTTCGCCTACTCGCGCATCACGGCGCCGTTCGCCGGCGTGGTGACCCAACGCTACGCCAACCTGGGAACCTTGATGCAGGCAGGCACGAGCTCCAGCACGCAGGCTATGCCCCTCGTCAAGTTATCCCAAGATGATCTGTATCGTTTGGTGATCCCCGTTCCCGAGTCCTCGGTGCGCTACATCCGGGTCGGCGATCCCGTCGAGGTCCGTGTGCCGGCTCTCAACCGGTCTTTTCCCGGCAAAGTTGCCCGCTTTTCCTTGGACGTGCAGGAGGGCACGCGCACCATGCACACCGAGGTCGACGTTCCCAACCCCGGCCGGCTTTTGATGCCGGGAATGTATGCGGAGACCACGCTTACCTTGGAAGCGAAAGACAACATTCTGGCGGTGCCTTTGGAGGCGTTGGACCATGCGGGCAACCAAACCACGGTTTATGTCGCGAGTCCCACCGGCAAGGTCGAGGATCGGGTGGTAACAATGGGCCTTGAAACCTCCACCGACGCGGAAGTTGTCTCGGGCCTCACGGAAGGCGACTCGGTGATCGTCAGCGACCGTAGCGGTCTTAAGCCGGGCGAAGAAGTGCATCCGCAACTAGTCCAGATGCTGCAATTCCACGGAGGACCAGGGCAGTAGGCAGTAGGCAGTAGGCAGTAGGCAGTAGGCAGGCTGTAAGCGAAACCAAGGGCGGACGCAAGGCTGGACTCATAGCCCTCTCCCAGGGGAGAGGGTGGACCGCCGCCGGCGTTTTCACCAGCCGGGGCGGGCCGGGTGAGGGGTCTCTTCACTCGAAACGGCTGGCTCCTATCGGCAACGCGGATTACCGCCGACGGCACGCACGGATAAATGTGGCTGAGTGCCTGTCGTCCTGGTCGCCGCCGAGTGAGGACGAACGGAGTGACCCCTCATCCGGCCTCCTCCGTCGGCCACCTTCTCCCCTGGGAGAAGGTTGTTGGTCAAACGCGTCCGCGACTGGGAGAAGGTAATTCGGCTATCTGAGAAATCGAGATTAAAAGGTGGAAGCCTATGCCGCGTTTTTCAATCCGCAACCCGTACTTCATCATCGTCTGCGGTCTGGTGCTGCTGCTCCTTGGGGTGACCAGCGTGGTGCGTATGCCGGTGGACCTTTTCCCACCTATTAATCTGCCGGAAGTGGTGGTGGCGACGTTTTACTCCGGTATGCCTCCCCAGGATATCGAAATCGACATCACCAACCCGCTCGAACGCTTCTTCACCCTGGCCAGCGGTATCGATCACATGGAGTCACGTTCGATGTTGGGAGTCAGCATTATCAAGGTCTATTTCCAGCCGGGGACGAACGCCGACGCGGATGTGACGCAACTCTCGAACCTCGCTCTCGCGGACCTGAAGCGCTTGCCGCCCGGCACCTTGCCGCCCGTGGTGCTGAAGTTTGATGCCTCCAGCCTGCCGGTTTGCTTGGTGACGGTGAAGGGACAGGGACTCACCGAAACGCAACTTCACGACTATGCCCAGTTTGCCATCCGCAACCAGATTGCGGTGGTGAAGGGGGCGGAGATACCGCCGCCGTTTGGCGGGAAGTACCGGCAGGCCATGGTGTACGTGGACCCTTACAAGCTCTTTTCGCGTCAGATGACTCCCATGGAAGTGGTGGACGCGGTGAACCAATCGAATCTGATCCTGCCCGCCGGGGATGTGAAGATGGGCCCCACCGATTACTACGTCTATTCCAATAGCCTGGTGGACCAGGTAAAGGATTTGAATGACATCCCCATCAAGACGGTGGGGACATCGTGGGTTACAGTGGGAGACGTGGGAAAGGCCGAAGACGCCAATCAAATTCAGTACAACATGGTGCGGGTAGACGGCCAGCGATCGTGTTACATCCCCATCATGAAGCAAGGGGGCGATACCAACACCATTGAGGTGGTCGACGGGGTGCGGAACTTGATCGGTCACCTGTTTGACATCCCCAAGCAGATGACGGCCAGCTTGGTGTTCGATCAATCGGTGTACGTCAAGGAAGCGATCCGCACGGTGCTTCATGAGGGCCTCCTCGGACTCCTTCTCACCAGCATCATGATTCTGCTCTTTCTCGGCAGCTTTCGCGCCACCTCAGCGGTTCTTCTTTCCATTCCGCTTTCCGCCCTGACCATGTTTGTCGCGCTGAATCTGATGGGTGGCACCGTGAATACCATGATTCTGGGAGGGCTGGCGCTGGCCTTTTCGCGGGTGATCGATAATTCGGTGATCTCGCTCGAAAACATCTATCGTCATTTGGAGATGGGCGCCCTGCCCATGGTGGCTGCGGAGGAGGGCGGGGCGGAAGTGAATTTGGCCGTGCTCTCGGCCACGCTGGTGGGCGTGGTGGACTTTCTCCCGGTGGTGTTTCTCTATGGCGTGAGCAAATTCCTTTTCTCCGCGCTGGCCTTGGCTTTCTGCCTCTCCCTCATGGCGTCTTTTGTTGTGGCGATGACGGTGATTCCCCTGTTCTGCTCGCGTTTCCTCAAGCAGGTGACGCATGCCGAAGGGCACGGACAGAAAGAAGGCGAGTACGAAGTTGAGCCGACAACGCCGGTCGACCGTTCCTGGTGGGGCAGGTTTAATGCCGGGTTCAACCGGCACTTCAACAAGCTGCTGGATTTCTACGAGTCCTGGGTGCGCAGGACGTTGGTGCGGCCGGGTCGCACCGTCGCGCTTTTGGCGGGGCTGTTTTTGGTCAGCCTGGCCATCTACCCCTTTCTGGGCTTGGCCTTCTTCCCGCGCACCGACGCCGGGCAATTCACCATCAATCTCAAGGCGCCCACCGGCACGCGCATTGAAGTGACCGAGCAGTACGTGGCCAAGGTGGAGAACCTGATCCGGCAGGCCGTTGATCCCAAGGACTTCAAGCTGGTGGTCTCCAACATTGGTGTGACATCGGATTTCTCCTCTCTCTACACCACCAACGCCGGGGAATATACGGCCACCGTGCAAGTACAGTTACAGGATGAGCACCGGCGCAGCAGTTTCGATTATATGCAGCAGGTGCAGGATGAATTGAGCAGGCAGGATCCGGAGATTCGGACGTTCTTCTCCAGCGGTTCCATGGTGGACGCGATCCTGAACATGGGGATGCCCGCGCCCATCGATGTGCAGGTGAGCAGCTCGAATCTGGAGCGGAGCTATGGGATCGCGCAGGAC